>JBEHXM010000148.1:0-11554 GCA_048498695.1 Bacteroidota bacterium | reverse complement strand
ATTGCGGTACTCCTTTCCGGTCAGTTCCAGGAACAGGTCTTCCAGGCTACCCTGCTGATGCTCCTTTAAGAGATTGGTCAAATCGTCCTGTGCTACTATCTTGCCGTCATCTATCAAAGCTACTTCCTCGCACAAACCCTCTGCTTCACTTAACTGATGTGAAGTATAGATGAGCGTAGTACCATTCTTATTCAATTCCATCAGGTAGTTGATAATGGCATGGCGGGTTTGCACATCCACACCCACGGTAGGTTCGTCCAATATCAATATTGCCGGATTATGGATCACGCCTATCGCCAGGTTTACCCTGCGTTTCATCCCGCCCGAAAATTTGTCTACCTGTTTGTTGCGTACACTTTCCAGCCCTAAAATTTGCAGTAATTCGTCCGTTCTTGTTTTGATCTGCTGCCTGTTTAAACCCGACCAGGCACCGAAAAACTCCAGGTTCTCCACCGGGCTCAGTTCCTGGTAAAAAGAAAAGTCCTGCGGAACAAAGCCGAGAAGCCTGTTCACTTCCTTGTTTTGTTTACGAACATCAAGCCCCAGCAATTCGATACCACCTTCATCAGCCCTTAACAAACCCGTCATCAGGCTGAGCAGGGTGGTTTTACCGGCGCCGTTTGGGCCGAATAAACCAAAGCGCTCGCCTTTTTTTACTTTCAGACTCAGCCCCGAAAAGGTCACGCCATCATTGCCCGGATAATGAAAACCCAGGTTGTTGATATTTACCGCCCATTCGTTGCTTACTGCCATTTTATTTTCTTTAGCGCCCGGAATGCGTTTTTTTCCAGTTCGGCTATCTCAATCAGATAATCGCCCATCTGGTCAAAATCTTCCTGACTGCCTAATCGGCCTTTGTATATCCCTGCAGCATGTACGGCTGCAGTGCGCCAAAGGTCGCCCGATTGCGTAAATATTTTTGATATTTCTAATAATTCTTCCTGCTGTGCATAAGCATAAGCCTCCTGCAAAAAGGCCGCATAAATATACCGGAAACCGCCGCCGCCCGTGCCTATCTCTTCCTGCATACGCACCAGCTGCGCCAAATAAGAGCCTGCTTTTTGCAAGCCTAATTTATCGCGCCATCTTTTTATCTTTTTGCCGGTATAAGCTATTCCCTTTACCCCCGCAAAACTTCCGGGTATACGGAGCATTTGGTTGACATTATTTTTTATCCCGCTGATGATGGCTTTTTTTATTTGCTCATCCGTTATTATCGTCTTGCTGTTTGGATAATACAATTGTCCTTTAGGCGCTAAAGCACCTTTCGCAAAACGGACGCGCTCCAGCTCATAGCTCGTCAGTTTGGTTGCTGTTTCCATCACCGGGTCGCTGATGAGGTAGTTATCATCCTCCTTACCAAATACGATCAGGTTATGCGCATTAAAATGAAAGCGGTATTCCCGCGGAAAATACGACAAGTAATAAACGCCTACCTGGCATCCAACCGGGTGACCTTCTTTAAGCCGTTCTTTCAAATAGCTTTCCGCCTGTTCTTTTGAGCTGAATTTTTTCCGGATCACCTGTATTCCCAATGCATTACAGGTACGTTTAAATATCAATCCGGGGAAGGTGCGAAAGGCTATAGCCGGACCATTATTTATCTTGATGAGCGGGATATAACAGAAAAATAAGCCTGCGCCAATGCCAAAAGCCAGCGGTTCGGTAATTTTATTTAATGAGCTTTCGCGTAATAAACTGCTGGTAACCCCTGATTCGCAATGTGCCGACTGGCGGTGTTCAAAATCAAGCTTCATGCACGGTCATGGTTTTTAGATCTTCAACCTTTACATTAAAGGCCTCGGCATATTTTTGCAGTTTTTTGTCGGATAATTGAGTGAATACCTCAGGTTTCAAATGTCTTTTGATCTGCCATTTCCAAAAACCGGAATAACCAGCCAATATTTCAATATCCATCAATCGGTATTCCATAAAAAATAATAAAGGGCTGGCCTCACCATTTAACACCTGCTGCCTGGCTTTGCTTATCCGTTCCTCTACATCTTTCCAGGCCACGTCTAACGCGTTTATCTTTACATCCCAGCCGCTGCTTAGTTCTGTTGTGTATTTGCCTGAACTATCAGTAGCATAACAAACCTCTTTGGTGATCTTCCCAAGCGAGCTCATATCCTGCGGTACATTTTCCTTCTTCATATCACACGATTAAGGGATTTGATGGATTAAATAGGATTCCATTCCGCTGTCCAACTAATCTCTGATCTCCAATCACTAATCTCTAATATCAAACTACTGTCAACAACGCATACATATACGAAAAACGGGCGCTTTCGGGAACCAGTAACAATATCCTTTCGCCTTTTTTCAACCTGCCGCTATGGAACAGTTCGTTGATCATCAGGTAAACCGAAGCTGCGCCTACGTTACCAACGGTATATAAATTGATGAACCATTTCTCGTAAGGAATACCTCCTCCGTAATATTCTACCAGGTCGTATATTTTGGTTTTGAAAAAATCGCTGGAGATGTGCGGTAAAAAGTAATCTACATCCTTAGAGGTAAGCCCTTTACGGTCCATTATCTCTTTTATTTTTTTGCCGCCCAGGTGTACAATATTATCGCTCAATAAAGTGATATCCTGTTTTACGCTAAAGATCGATTTGTTCATGATCTCTTCGGGCGTATAATCCATAAAGCCTTTTAATGAACCGTCTTCCATTTTTTCACCGCCCATATACATACAGGTGTCCATTTCATTGGCATAAGAAGCGCCTTCTATCCAATCCAAACGCAGGCTTAACCCGGTTTCATTCGGTTTATCTGACATTAAGAATGCCGATGCGCCATCAGAAAGCATCCATCTTAAAAAATCTTTTTGAAAAGCAATGAAAGGATTTTCTTCCATCTCTTTCAGCTTCTGTGCTTCTTCTTCAAAAACATCCGAAACCAGTAATCCCGAAAACCTTTCAGACCCGGTAGCAACCGCTAATTTGGTTTCACCTGATTTAATGGCGAGGTAAGCATATTTAATGGCATGCATACCGGCACAGCATACGCCTGCGGGTGAAACTACTTCGATAGAATTGGCTTCGGGCAGCCAGCCGTGGGTCATTACCCCATGACTCGGCATTACCTGGTCGGGAGATGAGGTACCGCATGAAAGCAGTTCGATCTCTTTAATCTTGTCAGGATCATCCTTAAACAATTCCTTTACGGCCAGGGCGGTCATTTGTGCATTGGTGTGGGTAGATTTTCCGCCTTTTTCCAACGCATAATAGCGGTTAATGATACCATTGTTGCGCAATACGATCTTTTTTGATTTGGAAGGTCTTCCGTCTATAAATCCCAGATATTCTTCCATCTCGTCATTTGAAACGGGATTATTCGGGAAATATGCAGATGTGGAATTTATATATACCTGGTTAGACATAGCATTAAATTACTTGTAAATAGTTTTGTTTTTTAGCTTTTATTCTTTTGGTTGAAAATGGTTTTACAAAGATAGCATCTAAGGTAAGAAGAACAGGCGCACCCAAAAAAAGTGCGATAAAAAGATAATATTTAAACGCCGATATCCAGGGTGCCTTATTCTTTCTTTTAGCGATGAATTTGGCCCAGGCCGCAAAGATGATCCTGGCTTTACCCTCAATAAACATCAGCGGATATTTTACAACAACGGCTTTTTGTTCAAGCAGCTCCTGTTGCAAGTTATCCCAATTATTGGTTTTTAGATGCTTGTTTACTATCGAGCCAAAAACTGAAGTGTTGGCAATGTCGTCGTCAGCTACGCCCGGTTTCGGGAAAATATTAAGGAAACGGCCTTTTTTGCCTTTCAGCATCCAGTAAAAAATAGTGATAAAGCTGATAGGGTTAGAGTGTTTATCTACCAAAGCAATGTTGCCGACATGGTTCCCACCTGCATCTTTTAATGATCTCCTGATCCGGTCAAAGGCGTTCAGCCACATATTGCGCCCCGCACTTATAGTGATCACCGGCGTATCTTTTAAAACAGCCTTAAAATCGGCATGATTTAACAACGAGTTGGACGGAATACTTGGAGATAAAAACCAGGGCTGATAACCCAAAATGATGAGGTCGTACTTCTTTTCTTTTAAGTCGAGCGGCTGCAGTTGGGTAGGCACACTCAACACACAATCGGGCATCACTGCAAAAAAACGGTCGCCTTTCCACGGAAAAGTATATTCATCCACCGGCTTCACCTGTACCTTTTCCACTGTAACGCCATCCCCCGAAATTGTAGATGTAAATGAATTAATAATATCGCCCATCTGCCCTGATTGCGTATAGTAAATAGCCAATACTTTTTTATCCATTCTGCCGCAAAGTTAAAAATATCTCTTAGCGAAGTTAAAAATCTTCCTTATGCAATACTTTTGAATTTTCACAGTAATCCAGAATAGCATGCCGGACCGCCGGGGAAAGGCCCTTAAAATTCTTTATCACTATTGCTTTATCCTTTTCAATATCATTGTGATACTTCACAATCTTAGGCGCGTGTTCCTCTATCGCCAGCCTCAAAAAGTGAAACTCTGTATTATCGTCATCGGCTAATAGGGCCGTTTCGAGTTTTATACGTCCTTGTTTAAAAAAACTAAGTCTTTGCTTTGGCCGTTTCAGCAGACCTGCCTTTTTCATCAGCAGTGCACCTTCATAGCCTTCGCGTTCTTTTTCAGGAGCACCCTTCACAACGTCAAGCTGATTATTTACCGCATCAAGATTACCCGACTTCATCACTTCATAAAACCCGGCCTTATCAAATTTTTGAGCCTGCGCCTGGCCTTTTGTGAATAGGGCGAGGATGAAAAAAACAATTAAAAAAGTTGATCCCGATCTCATAAAAATATACTAAGCAGTACCAAACATAACAAATAATAAATGCCCTTCCAACGGCTCCGAAAGCATAATAAGCTTAATTTATCAGGACTAATAAACTGTAATCCTACTTTTATATTATTAACATTATGCTTTAAAACTAATTAACTTTTGCTTACTTTGAGGCTGCAATTTTTTGCAGCTAACAAATTATAGCTTAAATCAATACCCCTGTAAGACAAGCTAAGGTTATAAAAGTTTAAAATAGTTTAGGTGAGCAAAAACGTACCACTATCCGGTTTATGGGCAGTTATTTTAGGAGGATCAAGCGGTTTTGGGTTTGCATCTGTTGAAAAACTCGCTCGTGAAGGGATGAATATTGCCACCCTTTACCGTGAAACGGCTATCACCGAAAAAATATTACTCGAAAAATTCTCAAAGATCGCTTCGGATAACGGGGTAACCATCCTGCCTTATAATATCAATGCGCTAAATGCAGAAGGCCGGGATAAATTCATAGAAAAATTCACATCAGAAAAAGGAGTTGAAAAACACCAGGTAAAGCTGCTGCTCCATTCCATCGCCCGGGGTAATTTAAAGCCCTTGTCTGCTGTGGATGCCAGTGAAGAGTTGTCTGTTGAAGATATACAATTTACCAGCTACGCCATGTCGAACAGTTTGCTCGACTGGACACGAACTATCCTGAATGCTGAACTTTTTCATAAGGATGCCCGTATCATCGGCCTGACAAGTGAAGGCGCACATAAGCATTGGGACGGATACGCCGCGGTTTCAGTCGCCAAAGCATCACTGGAAAGCCTTGCTAAATATATGGCGGTGGAGTTTGCACCTTTTGGTATCAAAACAAATGTGATACAGGCGGGTATTACAGAAACATCATCATTAAAAATGATACCGGGCAGCGAAAGGCTGCTGGAAATAGGCAGCACCCGCAACCCCATGGGCCGGATGACGCAACCAGATGATGTAGCAAAAGTGATCTACCTGCTATGCACAGATGAAGCTTTTTGGATAAACGGTTCAATTATTCATGTAGACGGGGGTGAACATTGCCGGTAGTAATGTGCAGAATGTTATTAATGTGCGGATGTGCAAATATGCAGATGTGCAAATGGTTTTAAATTAAATGTAGCATGAATAAATTTTTTAATTATTACACGTCTGCACACCATGGGTATTCATATCTGCACATTCGCACATCTGCATATTTGCACATCAAAATCATTTGCACATCAAAAACATTATGTACGAAGATATATTAAACCATTTGCCTTACAAATCGTCTTTTCGTTTTGTGGATCATATCACAGAACTGAATGATGATGGGGTAGAAGGTGATTATACTTTAAAGGCAGATTCGTTTTTTTACCAGGATCACTTTGCAGGTAACCCGGTTACACCGGGGGTGATTATTACAGAAATTATGGCCCAGATAGGGCTGGTTGTTTTAGGTATATTTTTGATAGCCAAGGAGTCGGGGAATAGTGGCAACACTAATGAGGCGATGTTTCCGTTGTTTACGTCGACAGAAATTTCGTTTCATAAAATGGTTTTACCGGGCGAAAAAGTTACGGTTATTTCAAAAAAACAATATTTTCGTTTCGGAAAACTGAAATGTTATGTGGAGATGTTTGACAGCTCCAATGATTTAATTGCAAAAGGAATGTTTTCGGGCATTGTAAAAAGAGTGGATATAAAAAAATGAACAGGCGTGTTGTGGTTACAGGGTTAGGCGTTGTATCGCCTAACGGTGTGGGAATACCAGCTTTTTTAAATGCTATCCAAAAGGGAATTTCAGGAATAAAATTTGTGCCCTTGTATGAGGAACTGCATATGAGCTGCCAAGTAGCGGGCCAGCCTGATTTTGAATGGGAAAGTTTAAGAAACTATATTTCAGAAGTCAGCTTTTACGGGCTAAAGGGCACCAATATTGGCTACGGCATTACAGCCGCGCTGGATGCCTGGACAGATTCGGGCATGCAATTTGATACAGATGAGCCGAGATGGGAAACGGGTTGCGTTTTTGGTAACAGCACACCGGATACCCAGGCCATGAAAAATGTGATCAGCAGGGTTGATAACAAAGAGGCCAGGAAGTTAGGCTCGCGCGTAGTGGAACAAACCATGAATAGTGGCGTTACCTCTTATATATCAGGCCGTTTGGGTTTGGGGAACAAGGTAATTACCAATTCATCGGCATGTGCCACGGGGACCCAGGCTATTTTAATGGGATACGAATATATCAAGCATGGCTATGCCAAACGCATGCTGGTTGGCAGCAGTGAGCATGTGGACCCTTATGTGTTCGGTACATTTGATTCGATGCGGGTACTATCCCGCAAATTTAATGACAGGCCCGAGCAGGCTTCAAGGCCAATGAGCGCTACCGCAGGCGGGTTTGTACCGGGTTCTGGGGCAGGTGCTTTGATTTTGGAGGATCTCGAATTTGCTCTTGAACGTAACGCGACTATCTATGCAGAGGTATTGGGCGGATCATCCAATTCAGGAGGGCAGCGCGGAGGAGGATCGATGACGGCAGCTAATTCAACAGGCGTAGCTAGGTGTATACAGGAATCTATCGATAACTCAGGCATTAAGGCCGGGGATATCGACCTGATCAGCGGCCACCTGACAGCTACTATAGCCGACAAACAGGAGATACAGAACTGGAGCAGGGTTTTGGGAAGAAGCGGTAAGGATTTTCCGCTCACCAATTCTTTAAAATCTATGATCGGGCATAGCCTGAGTGCGGCTGGATCTATCGAGTCGGTATCATGCGTGTTACAAATTATGCATCAATTTGTGCATCCAAATATTAACTTAGAGGACCCAAACCCGGAGATAACTAACATGGTAAGCCTTGAAAGCCTGCCAACAACTATAATAAAAAAGGAAATTAACACAGTAGCAAAGGCAAATTTTGGTTTTGGAGATGTTAATTCCTGTTTGATATTTTCTAAATTTAACAACTAATGACCAGACAAGAAACTTTAAATGAACTTAAAACGGTGATCGCTCCTTATACGATAAACAAGGAGATGCTAGGCAGCATAAACGATCAGACAGACCTGATAAGGGATTTAAAAATCAATTCGGCCAATTTGGTTGACATTATTATCGACGCGGAAGCAAAATACGATATTGAAATTGATTACGATTCGGCCGATAAAATGACCAATGTGGGTACCTGTATAGATGTGATCACCGAAAAACTCAATCAAAAATAATGATCAGCACGGGTAACGATATTGTAGCCTTAAAAGCTATCAATGTTGCCCGCACCACACAGCCCAATTTTTATCAAAAGATCATCTCCGTTTCCGAAGAAGCTTTGTTTGACCAGCTTTCGGACAGGATTCCTCTTGAGCATTTTGTCTGGCTGTTATGGTCTGTAAAGGAATCTGCCTATAAATACCTGCAAAGAATTACCCCCGACCTGGTTTTTTCACCTACAAGGACTGTTATTGATCATCTGGAATTACCTTCAATAAATACAGTCGTTAAATTGGAGGGATGTGGTTTTGCAGATGAACCGGTTTATAAAGGAATAGTCACTATTGCCGATGAGAAACTATATTTCCGTTCGATCATTAGTGACGACTTTATTTTTTCAGTGGTGAGTGGTTCAAACGATTTTGAAAATACCTGCTGGGGTATTGGTTCGATTGATTCAACTGAACCCGATGAGCAATCTAAAGCGGTAAGAATACTTTTGAAGAATAAACTTAAAATTCTTTTTCCGAATGAAGATTTGCAGATCAGCAAAAGCCTGCATAGTTACCCTGTTATCATTAAAGATGAGATGGAATTTTCAATTGTAGTTTCATTGGCACATCATGACCATTATGTCGCTTATTCATTTGTATTATCAAAATGATCAGCGCTCGGGCACAAACAACATCGCATCTGCCTGTATCTTATCCGCATTGTGAACGGCTGTAATTTGTACCCAGGCGTTCTGCCCTGCAGGTAAATTGTATTTCCCCAATGATATCCACTCACCACTTGTCTGCCCTTCGATCGTAACTTTCGCCGGATCGACTACAATTTTCCTTGCCGCTTTTCCATCAAAAATACTCACCTGGAAGGGCGTTTTATTATTCGCAGATGAATAAGTATACACCTCATAGCCACCTGCTTTTTTTATCACCGGCAGATATTTTACCGCTTTGGTTGTAGTGCTGGCGCTATCGCTGATGAGCATAGTTGGCCCGTAACCATTGCTGCCGGTTTTCCAGTCTCCCTGTACGGTCACCTGCTGCTTATCATTGTCGTCAACAAGAATATCGGGCGTACTGCTATCAGCTAGTGGATTTTCCAGCAGCGTTTGCTTTATAGCTTTAACATCCACGCCCTGCACACCAGTATGATGATCAATAGCATAAATGGCAGCCTGGGCGGCGCTTTGACTCAGCACCATAAATACGGGCTCCATCCGGATCGAGCCATAAGCAATATGACTTGCCGATAAACACACAGGCACCAGCAGGTTGGTACATTCATTCTCCTTTGGTATGATCGACCTATACGAAACCGGGTACGGCCCAAAGCCCCCTATCTGTACATCACCTTCGTTTTTTACCATCCCATTTACCACAATGCGTTCGGCGTTATGTGAATCCATGGTGTAGGCAGCCATCGCAATACCATCGTCAACCATAGCCCTTCCCTGGCAATTGGCTTGTGTCATAATATACGGGCCGATCATACGCCGGGCTTCGCGCACATATATCTGCGGTGTCCAGTTCCCGTTATCGCTATATTCATCTTTAGGATACCCCCATTGCAGCATCAAATTGCGGATATTTTCAGGCACGCGCTCATCATGACCCAGGAAGTAGAAAAATCCCTGGGTATAATTCTTATGCATTTCAATTATCCTGTTTCGGGTAGCTTCATCTCCATCGGGATAAGCATAATTTACGCCGATCATATCCGTTGAAAACGGCCCGTTGTTATTAATATCCGTTTTATGATTGGGCATCAGGCTGACATTCATGGGCAACTCCGTTGGATGCTTATCCTTGATCATCCGTAAATAAAGCTCGTACCGGCTCGAATCATAATCAGCCGGGCGGGAAATCGGTACCCGGTTGGCAGGATCATTGGTCAGGCAGACCCTCACATTGTAAGTTTGCTCCCTGCGGTCACCTGTACCGTTTGGCTTCAATGTATCTTTGCTGATCCCCCATAATAATCCGCTTTCGGGATGACCAGGAATTTTATAAGGATCTACCCCATCTGCAAACTGGTGCTTCTCTCTCAATTCAACACCATTATAGGTTTCCCCATACACGCTGTTTGCTTCGCGCCCAACAAAATAAGATACGCCTGCTTTCGCCATCAGGTCGCCTTCATAAGAACAATCAATAAATACTTTGGCTCTTATAGTTAATGATGCTTCTTTATTACTATCTGACGGATGAAGGGTAATCGCAGTAATTGTAGTATTCTTCTTTTGTACACCAACAAGAGTGTGCCGGTAAACTACCGTAATATTTTTATTTTTCAGATAATTGAGGAAAATATTTTCGGCAACATGCGGCTCAAATATCCATTGTTCCAGTTTGCCATAATGTTTCCCTACGCGCCTGTAAAAATCCAGGGCCAGGCCCGAAACCACGTATTTATTGCCGATATCGGTATAACCTAAACCTCCGGATGATAATCCGCCTACATGACTGCCTGTTGCTATTAAAACCACCTTTTTACCCTGGACAGCTGCGGTATAAGCGGAAATCACTCCGCCCGAAGTTGCGCCATAAATGCATATATCATAGTTAGAAACAGCTTGTGTTTGGCAGAAACAGGGTAGCGGTAAAAGCAGGAGGATCAATATAAAGTTTTTCATACAATGGATTTTCAGGAAAGGATGCGATAAATATAAGCTTATATGTGTATTTTCAAATATTCATTCACGATATGGAAAACCAATCACATAGCCGCCGCAATTTTGTAAAATCAACCGTAGCAGGGTTAGGCTTGTTAACACTTCCGCAACTGCTGCAAGCCCAACCAGGTAAACCTGTCGATAAGCGAAAAATTGTCTGCTTTGGCGCGCACCCGGATGACCCGGAAAGTGGCTGCGGTGGTACTTTAGCCGCACTCGCCGCTAAAGGGCACGAGGTAACCATTATTTATTTGACCACCGGCGAAGCAGGTATTGAAGGCAAAAGTCATAATGAAGCGGCTGCGATCAGGAAACAGGAAGCTATTAAAGCTTGCGAGATACTGAAAGTAAAACCAGTTTTTGCAGGGCAGATTGACGGTGATACTATTATGGATAATACCTGGGTGGCCAAAGTGCAAAAACTGATAGCTGATGAAAAACCCGATCTGGTTTTTACCCACTGGCCGGTTGACAGTCACAAAGACCACCAGATCGCCAGCCTGCTGATGATACAAACCTGGGTGCGCTCCTCTAAAAAATTCCCCCTATACTTCTTTGAGGTATGTACCGGTGAGCAAACCATGATCTTCCGCCCTACTGACTATGTGGATATCAGCGATACACAGGAGCAAAAACGCAAATCGGTATACTGCCACGTAAGCCAGGACCCTCCGGGTATACAGCGCTGGACGTTCTTGTAGTCCTGGACCGAGAGGAACTCGCCCGCCTCGTAGGTCAGGCCCTTGGCCAGGGCGCCGTACCAGGGCCAGACGGCCATGTCGGCGATGGTGTACTCGTCACCGCCCAGGTACTCGCTCTCGCCGAGGCGGCGGTCCAGCACGTCCATCTGGC
>JBEHXM010000147.1:0-11638 GCA_048498695.1 Bacteroidota bacterium | reverse complement strand
TTGAGCGGCTTTAGCCTGCATAGGGTAGTACTCATCCAAATTGAAAGTGATCACATTAGCAAAGCTCAGACCTTCGGCTTTATGCAGGCGCACCAGTTCGGCATACACCCCGATCGGCGTTACCCCGGTAGCCAAACCCAAAACGGCTTTCTGGCCTGCTGCCTGTTTGCTTTTGATCAGATCGGCGATCCGTTTGGCAACGGAAACCGAGGCTTCCTGCTGGTTTGTATATACACTCACCGGCAGCTTCTCATACCGGGTTTCTTCCAATAAATTTAATCGCGCCATGTTTGTTATCCTTGTGTTTGTAGGTTATAATTTGTATCAAATTGCTCGTAATAATATTAGCCGCAAAAAAACAGGCGCAAAAAAAATCCCCGCAATTGCGAGGATTTTCGTTCAAACCAATTTAACTATCAAATTATTCCACTCGAGTGGTGAAGCAACCAGATAATATTTTTTATGTGTAAGCATATTTTTTTCAGGGCTTCCTAATAACGGGCATTGCGCCTTTTTTATTAAGATAAGACAAACCTAAACTAAAATATCTGTAAGTGCAAGTACTTTTTAAATTTTTTTAATAAGTGTCATGCTGACTTTATTTAACTACCGGAAAAGCAACTATTCTAACCTTCGTAAAACCATAAGGTATTAGCGTGATATGATGAACTGTATCACTTACTGCACCACGGTATTGCCCATCCCTGTCGGTGACCGGCTGGTAGGCTACGCCATCAGTTAATTTCCAGCCGGGTATCTGCCTGCCCGAAGCAATGATTTCAACAGGTGCATGCTGCTCGTTCCATACAAATTTGCCGTTTAGCGGGGCTGTTTTCACCTGGAGATTTTTTATGGGATCGGCTATGGTTTTTGCTGTCAGGCCATAATTCCAGTTATTGGTTGGATAAACGCTAAAGTAATCGCCTTCCGCTTTATCATTCCCCTTCTCCCATCTTTCTCCCAGTTTTAAAGCATACACCAGCGGCCCGCGCTCAATAGCTCTCGAGTTACGCCCCCAGTTGGAAGTGCTTACCTGCATCGGCAGTTTTAAAACCAGTTTATCTTTATCTTTCCATGTCCGGCCAATGATCACCAGGTGACCGCCTTTTGCTTTCTGCAGTTCTTTACCGTTGAGTAAAACCGTTGCTTCGGCGCACCATGACGGCACTCTTAATTGCCAGTCGAAATTTGCCGTACTTTTTGTTGACACATCGAAAGCGATCTCGTCACTAAAAGGGTAGTCGGTCGCCTCGTTAATGGTTACCGGGGTATTGTTTTTATCAACTGTCGTAGTTAAACGGTTCGGGCCATAAACCAAAGAGGCCAGCCCATTATCGGGTGTTTTATACCAAAGATGCTGGGCATATTTTGTCCATCCCTGGTGCATATTGGCTAAACAGCAGGTATAACCGCTGCGCATACCCAGCACATTATTCATTTCACGACCAAAAGGCAGCGAAAAATCAAACACGCCCCTGGCCACTACTACCTGGTTAGCCATCTGAAAATATTGCTTGTTATTGTAATCGTCGGTGGTTTGCGCTGGGAGGGCATTGAAAGCCATACGCTCTAAAGCATCCGCATAATGCACATCGCCGGTGATGGCTATGATCTCTTCGAGAGAGAACATCGACTCTACGATGGCACATAATTCGGTTCCCTGGGTGGGCAGGTTGCCATGCAGGTCTTCATCCGCAGAAAACACACCCATCGGTAAACCATGCAGGTTCATCAGGTCATTAAACCCGGTTTTAAGTGAAGTTAAATAAGTGCTGTCGTGCGTCCGCTGAAATTCCAGTGCCGGGGCTTTAAGACCCATGCCTACATTTACCCCATGACGGTGCATCCAGTTTTCATCATTCTGTTGTGCCGCTGCATTCATCACCCAATCGCGCCCGCCAAGCCAGGTACTCCAGGGATAGCATTGCTGGTTGATCAGATCAGCCAGTTCCAGTAACTTCTTATCACCTGTTTTTTCATAAAGCCATTGAGCTACCATGATATTTTCCGTACCGCGCGATTCTGCCCACTCGGTCCAATTGTTAATACGACATATTTTGAGCGCGGCTAACTGGTAATGAAAATAGTTGGTCAGGAATTTGATCACGCGCTCATCATTGGTAGCAGTATAGTATTGCTTTATCGCTTTCAGCATCACCATTTTTGGCCACCAATCCTCGCCTTTTTGCGGATTGGCTGCGGTAATTACAACTCCACTGTCCCGTTCTGCTTTTGTGATCGGCCCAAAATACCCCGATGGCCGCTGATGATCGATGGTCCAGTTGATGTATTTTAAAACCTTTGCTTTTAAAGCAGCATCATCCAAAAGATAAGCCAGCGGCACTGCGCCGTCCAGCCAATAAGGTGTCTCTTCCCATCCATCGCCTTTGCCGCCCAGCCAGCCGTTATCGTTTTTTATTTTGACATACACTTCATCCAGGTGACCGGTAGTGCCATCCCGCATAATCTCGAGCTGGTCATGCAGCCAGCCTGTCGGCCTGATAGCGCTTAAAGGCAAATCGCTGTATAAGGGCTTAACAAAGTTGTCTGATTGGTCGGCTGTTTTGTAGGATGTTAATACACACAGAATGATGAGCGCAGGGATTATTTTTTTAAACATAGGTAGCTTATTGGTATGGTAAAGCTACAATTTTTTGCAGGCAGGAAAAGATTTGACAACTTTTAAAAGTTGTCAAATCTGAGTATCAAACTATCTTCAAATTGAAAACTATACTTTGTATTTATCTATTTTACCCTATATTACGATTGCGAAATTTAAACTGATCAGAAGTTATAAATGAATACCTGGCTCAAAAATTATAGTGGGATGATCTGGCTGCTGACGGGTATTATAGCAGGCAGCATAGCCGGGATGGTATTTGGTAAGGCCGTAGAGGTCATAAAGCCTGTCGGCGATATTTTTTTGAACCTGCTTTTTGTTGCCGTGATCCCGCTGGTGTTTTTTGTGATATCCTCAGCCATAGCAAATCTTGGAGGCTCACAAAAATTGGGGCGCATCATCGGTATCATGTCGCTCACATTCCTCGTAACCGTGCTGATAGCCGCTTTGATGACCATGGCGGCAGTGTGGTTATTCCCCATTCATCAACAGGCTGCCGGAACTGCAGGCATAGCACAGTATACAAGTAAACAACTATCCGGCGACCAGGTAACGCAATTGTTTACCACAAGTGAGTTTTTTGAACTGCTATCGCGTAAAAACATGCTGGCCATGATCATTTTCGCCATCCTGGTAGGCTTCGGGACATTGAAAGCAGGAGAAAGGGGTAAGAGCTTCACTCACTTCCTGAACGCCGGTAGCGAGGTGTTTCAGCAGGTGTTTGTATTGATCATGAAAGCTGCGCCCATCGGATTAGGTGCTTACTTTGCTTACCAGGTAGCGGTATATGGGCCCTCTTTGTTTGGTACTTATGCACATACATTAGGTATCGGGTATGGTGTCAGTATTTTTTATTATGTTGTGGCATTTAGCTTTTACGCTTTTGTGGCAGGCGGAATAAAAGGGATAAAAACGTACTGGCGAAATAATATTATTCCCTCGGCTACTGCAATAGGTACCTGCAGCAGTATTGCTACCATCCCGGCGAATTTGGTTGCTGCCAAAAAAATGGGTATTTCTGATGTGGTTACAGGGATCACCATACCGATTGGTGGTACCTTGCATAAGGAAGGCTCGAGTGTGTCGTCCATTTTAAAAATGGCGGTAGTATTTGCCATGTTAGGCAGGGGTTTTAACGGTCCCGAGGTGATTTTACTGGCACTGGGTATGACGGTGCTGGTAAGTATTGTTGAAGGCGGAATACCCAACGGTGGTTATGTTGGTGAAATACTCTTTATATCAGTTTATGGCCTGCCGCCCGAGGCGTTACCGCCGGCAATTATTATTGGCACCCTGATAGACCCGGTCGCAACCTTGCTTAATGCCACAGGCGATACCGCTTCGGCTATGATGATCAACAGGTTTGTGAACGGAAAGAGCAAAATGCCTGCCGGTGCAGGGTGATCAATTTTGGGTAATTTAACCAATATATTATGTTCATTTAATTGAAATGCTTATTTTTTAAATTTATATTATAATTTTGTGCCGATTGAACCTTTTTAGCAACCCACTGGCCCGGCTTATTGTGTATTTATGATCTGTATCCCAAGGCAATTTAAACGAGTATTATTGACGGCTGTGTTTGCACTTTGTATTACTGCTGCAATGTCACAGCATAAAAGGCGGAAACCGGTAGTTGTAAAGCCTATTATTGCTCAGCCAATAAGTATGAGGCTGGCTAATTTTTATCATCAAACTAATGAAGCCGGTATAATATTTAATTTCCCTGCCGGATTTAAAGAGCTTCCGCCATTAACCAGCAAGGATTTTCCATACGATTATGCCATGGAGCTGCCCGGCCAGGATTTTGAACTATGGATCATGATCAAGTCGCCGAAGGATAACAGGGTAAATTACGAGCGGCTTAAAAATGATCCTAACAAAAAGATAAACAACATCGACTCCCTATATATGCAAACGGGGCTTGAACAGGTAATGGGATTAACCGGCGATCAGACTTATTTTACTACCATTATTCCTAAAAATTACCTGGCACGATATAATGCTACTGCCGGCAAAACCTATCTGCTTAACCTGCTTGACATGGCCGAAACAAAGCATTATAAATATGCCTTACTGATCACCTTGCACAAAGCTCATGCCGGCACTATCATCGCGGTTTGTTTGGCCAATGATAAGGGCGCCGAATTCTTCAAAAATATCAGCAAGGCAAGCAAGTGCATGAAATTCAAATCCTGATTTTTTTGTTGAAAGTTGGAATGTTGAAAAGTTGCAATGTTTTTGCAGACCGGATTAAATATTTTTACAACATTGCAATTTCATAGGATAGTCAACTTTACAACATTGCAACTTTTCAACCTTACAACAGAATAAAAAATGGCAGAACCAATAGATTATAGTGAAGACAGTATACGGTCGCTCGATTGGAAAGAGCATATACGCCTGCGGCCCGGAATGTATATTGGTAAACTGGGCGATGGCTCGGCTTATGATGACGGGATCTATGTGCTGCTGAAAGAGATCATGGACAACTCGATAGACGAGTTTGTGATGGGTGCGGGCAGATCCATCGATGTGAATATGAGTGATCATAAAGTATCTGTGCGCGATTATGGACGCGGCATTCCTTTGGGTAAAGTGATCGATTGTGTTTCTAAGATCAATACAGGCGGTAAATATGATAGCAAAGCCTTCCAGAAATCAGTTGGACTGAACGGTGTTGGTACCAAAGCTGTAAACGCGTTATCCAATGCTTTTACGGTACAATCTTATCGCGATGGCAAAACCAAAATAGCCGAATTTGCCAAAGGTGAACTGGTACGTGACGAAGCAGAGAAAGAAACCTCACAACGCAATGGTACGGCCATTAACTTCACCCCGGATGATTCCATTTTCAGGCATTATCATTTTATACCGGAGTTTGTAGAGAATATGATCTGGAACTATGTGTTCCTGAACTCCGGGTTGACCGTCAATTTTAACGGACAGAAATATTTATCGGAAAGAGGTTTGTATGACCTCCTTGTACGCAATGCAGACGCTGAGAATCTGCGATACCCTATCATCCATTTAAAAGGCGAGGATATCGAAATCGCCATGACCCACGGTCAGCAATATGGTGAGGAATATTACTCGTTTGTAAACGGCCAGCACACCACGCAGGGCGGTACACACCAGGCCGCCTTCCGCGAAGCAGTTGTGAAAACCATCCGTGAATTTTATAAAAAGGAATTTGATGCCTCTGATGTGCGTGCATCAATCGTGTCGGCCATTGCCATCAAGGTACAGGAGCCGGTGTTCGAATCGCAGACCAAAACCAAGCTGGGCTCGCAGAATATGGCGGGCGATGGCCCGTCTGTACGTGGTTTTATCAATGATTTTGTAAAAAAGGAACTGGATAATTATCTGCATAAAAACCCTGCAACTGCGGATGCTTTATTAAAGCGCATCATGCAATCGGAGCGGGAGCGTAAGGATATTGCCGGTATCAAAAAACTGGCGAATGAGCGTGCCAAAAAAGCGTCGCTGCATAACCGCAAACTGCGCGATTGCAAACTGCATTTTGAGGATAATCACGAGCGCAAGCAGGACACTACTTTATTTATAACAGAAGGTGACTCGGCCAGCGGATCGATCACTAAATCGCGCGATGTGCAGACCCAGGCGGTGTTCAGCCTGAAGGGTAAGCCATTGAACTGTTTCGGCTTGACCAAAAAGGTGGTGTACGAGAACGAGGAATTTAACTTGCTGCAACATGCGCTGAACATAGAAGATGGCCTGGATGGATTGCGTTACAACAATATCGTGATCGCTACAGATGCCGATGTGGACGGGATGCACATCCGCCTGCTGATGATGACCTTCTTTTTACAGTTCTTTCCCGACCTGGTAAAAGCAGGGCATGTTTCTATCCTGCAAACGCCACTGTTCAGGGTGCGTAATAAAAAGGAAACGATCTATTGTTATAGTGACGAAGAACGCCGCAACGCCATTGCCAAACTGGGAGCTAAGCCTGAGATCACCCGCTTCAAAGGCTTGGGTGAAATATCACCTGAGGAGTTCGGTTTGTTTATCGGTAAAGACATCCGGCTCGACCCGGTGATCCTGAAAGATGCCAATATCAAAAACCTTTTGGAATATTATATGGGCAAAAATACGCCAACACGCCAGCAGCATATAGTAGGTAATTTAAGGGTGGAAAAGGATGATGAAACGATCAATCCTACAATTGCTGCCGAAGAGGAATTGCCGGTAGCAGTCTGAACCGTTGATTGAAATGATTATTTGATTTCGCTGACTTATATTATAGCGATGGGTTTAAACTCATCGCTATATTTATTTATAAAAATCCCTATCTTGTATCCCCTCTTTAATGGGATGCTATCAAATGGTCAATCACGAAATAAAAATAAAGTTTACAGAATACGCCTCGATTGATGAGTTGGAGCAACAGGATAAGAGTCTTTGTCTTGAGGCGGTGGAAGCATTGAAAACTTCCCATTCTCCTTATTCAAAATTCCGGGTAGGTGCGGCTATGCGGTTGCAAAGTGGTAAGATACTACATGCCAGTAACCAGGAAAATGTAGCTTATCCATCGGGCTTATGTGCCGAGCGGGTAGCGCTTTTTCATTGGGGTGCTAATCATGCTGATGATCCTATCGAAAGTATCGCGGTAACCGCTCAAACAGATGAGTTTAAATTGACCCAACCGGTCGCCTCCTGTGGGGCCTGCTTACAGGTATTGGCCGAATATGAGAAGAAACAAAATCGTGCAATAAAAATGTTACTGTATTGCCAGGGAGGTGCCGTCTGGTCGGCAACGGGTATTGAAAGTTTTTTACCATTTTTGTTTTTTGAAGACCGATTAACCTACCCCCACCCATCCTCCCCCTAAATTTAGAGGGGGAGAACAACGAGAGACAGAGGGGGTAAAAACTTATAATTATGAAATTAAAACTGACCCTGCTCATTATTGCATTTACATTTGGCGCAAAAGCATTTGCCCAAAGCGGTTTCCCGTTTGATAATGAGATCAGGGAGTTTAAGCACGAGGATAGCCTGCATTTTCCAAAGCCGAACGGTATCCTGTTTATCGGCAGTTCATCCATCCGCAAGTGGACCGACCTCGAAAAGCGTTTTGCTAACGAACCTATTATCAGGCGGGGTGTTGGCGGCTGCGAGCTTTCGCAGGTGGTTAAATATTATACACCTTACATCATGTTCCCCTATCACCCGCGCAAAATATTTATTTATGCAGGTGAGAATGATATTGCCGCAGGCGAAACGGCCGATTCGGTATTCACCAATTTCAAGACCCTGTATTCGATGATCAAGCATGAGCTGCCAGATGCCAAAATTTATTTCATGTCGATCAAACCGAGCCCAAGCCGTGTGAAATTCCATGATGAATTTGTGAAGGCTAACGATCTGATACAAAATTACCTGGCCGGTAAACCCAATAGCTTGTATATTGATCTGAACCCCTCAATTGATAAACACGGAACAGCTACGCCGGATTCGGCACTATTTGAAAAAGATTATCTTCACCTGAATAGCAGTGGTTACGACCGCTGGCAAAAGGTGCTGGAGCCTTATGTAAATTAAAGGTTGTTATATGCCTAACTGGGCAGCTTCGTGCACAGCCTTCACACGGGTCTTTACGTCGAGCTTAAACAATATTGCTGAGATATGATGATCTACCGTTTTGGCGGATATGAACAGGCGGTCGGCAATTTCTTTGTTTTGCAATCCTTCCTTTAAAAGCTTTAATACATCCACCTCGCGCTGGGTTAACAGCGCCGGATTTGACCGGGTGGTTTTTCTTTTGCCGCGCGGAATGTTTTTGATACCGGAGGTTCTCATTTCCAGCTTTAACTTTTCATATACGGCATCGGCGCCAAGCATCTGGATAATTTCGATAGCTCTTTTTTTATCGGCAGCGTTGCCCTCAAACAAGGCAAGGGCCTGTTCGTAAGGGCAGCCCAATTTCTCCCATCGTGTCGCTTCTTTCATAGCCGCAGCCACGGAACTCTTCCCGTACACTTCATGTCTTTCACTAAGCGGAAGATATTGCTTTCTTACTTTCTGTATCCAGTAATAAAGCCTGTTCTTTTTAGAGATTTTTTCCAGTTGCCTGATCATGTCGACTGCCTGGTCAAGCTCTTTGGTTTCAATAAAAGTCTTCCCGCTTATCCATTCATATTCAAGCAAAGCAGCCAATGCCGGAATGATCCTTTGCAATTCCTTCGTCTCAAAAGCAATGGCCTTTGCCTCAAGTAATAACGGCAGGGCATCCTGTTCACCTTTTCTTAATTTTATGATCGCTGTGGTTACGAGCACACCAACTTTAATCACAGGCGGCAGCTTTTCATGTTTTAACAGGTTATCGGCTGTGTGGTAAGCCTGGTCCCAATGACCAGTCTCCAGGTTGAGACGGGCCTGCCAGTTGATCATATATAATTTCAGTGAGTCGAGGTCTCTTTCATCGCAGTATCGGATACCTTCGTCTAATATTTTCTTTGCAAATGCATAATGTTTCATCGTAACCGCGTTGCTGCCGAGGGCAGTGTAGGCACGGGCAACGTGTTCATGAAAAGAGTTTTTTAAGGCAATGTCAAGACTTTGCTGCAATAGGGCTACCCCTTTTGACATAGATGGCACAATCGTCATTAACGCAGAACCCATATTGTTCAGGGCATGGGTCAATATCTCG
Organism: Bacteroidota bacterium; assembly: GCA_048498695.1. Lineage (GTDB taxonomy): Bacteria > Bacteroidota > Bacteroidia > Sphingobacteriales > Sphingobacteriaceae > Mucilaginibacter. The sequence goes on along the minus strand of JBEHXM010000147.1, from coordinate 2,345 downwards.
TCATTGTCTATTTCTTTCGCAATTGCAATAGCTTTTTCCCCCCAGAAAATACATTCGTCGGTTTGATCTGCCAACATTTTTAGTTGCGACATATTGCTATATGCCATGGCCTTTGCCTTTGACGAGGGTTGATCCTTCAACTCTTCAACAGCCTGACCGGCATAATTTTCGGCTTGCTTCCTGTTGCCGTCAAACCACCACAACCTGGATAGTGACCTCATACAATCGCCAATTTTTTCCTTGTCGCCTTTTTCCCGCCAAAGGTTCAGTGCCTTACCCATATAGATAATAGCCTCGCGATGTTCATTGATCAGATAACATTCATAAGCATAAGGTTCATAAAATTCAAGCAGCTGGCATTTTTCTTCGCCCTGGTAATATTCTATTGCCGATAAGTACAACTTCGATGCCTCGATATGCGCACCTACACAAGCAGCCTGCCGGGCCGCTATAGGGGCATACTTCACTACCAGATCGTATTCATTGGCATTTTTAGCGTGATGAATGATCCGTTCTGTTTCCTGGTTTCCATCAAAACTTTCCAGAAACATATCAAGAATGCTTTTATTTAAGGCTACCCTAACCAGGGGCGAAAGTGAGGCTTCAATGGTTCGCCGGTACAACTCATGTTTAAAGGAGATTAGTCCATTTTCGAGTATCAGTATTTTCGCGTCCAGGCAATTTTTGATCGCATCAGTATAAGCAGGTTCTATTTTTTCGAGGTAACTCACTTCGAAACTGGTTGGCATCACAGATAGTATTTGCCAAACCTTTTTTGTTTTTTCGTTTTGACGGTTATAAACCGATAAGATGGAATCTTTTATATTGTCCGGAACACCGGTGCTGTAACTGGCCAGTATCTCGTTCACATAAAAGGGGTTACCGCCCGATATGCTGTAAACATCCTCACCACTGTATCCTTTTTCTTCCGCCATTATTTCTACGGCCTCCCGCGATAGGGGAACTAATTCTAATCGCGTAAAAGAATCGGCAGGCAACTGGCCCAATACATTTCTTAATGGATGGTTGGAATGGACCTCATCGTTGCGGTAGGTGAGGACAAACAAGCAATGCACATGCGTAATGCGCCTTGCCAGGAATTTTATAAAATCAAGCGTAGCCTCATCCGCCCAATGGATATCTTCAATAACGATCAGCGTGGGTTCTTTCTGATCACCCAATTCATGCAAAAATCTGCTGAACAGTGTTGCCCGGTCTGCCATATCCCCGCTGTTTTGCCAGAGCTTACTGCCCATCTGCCAGGCGATATCATACAAAGGCGCCAGGGGGCGGGGAGTGAATAAGGCATCGCAGGTGCCATGGTATATTTTGCAATCATTTTTCTCTTCTTTGCAAAACGCCCTTACCAACGATGTTTTACCCATGCCGGCTTCGCCACTCAATAAAATGCAATGGCCCTCGCCCTCTGCAATCGTTTCAAATTTCGCTTGCAGCGAGGCCAGGAAACCGGCTCGTTCAATCAATTCCATAAGTTATAATATCAATCAGGGGGACTGTATTAATAGAGCATACGTTTAAAAGCTCTATTTTATAACACGTTATATAAATTATTACTTTACCATGCTATTATCTGCTTTATCTGTCCATTTTCATCTTGCATAAAAAATAAAAAGGCCCCCGAAAGAGCCCTTCCAAAAAAATCACACTTTATTTAAATGAGGTTTCCACCTTCGTAATTTTCCAGGTATTGTGTATAAGTTTTGCCGTGATCACATCCGTACGGGTAAACCCATCATATTCCATTAGTATCTTTTTAGAAAAAGTGCCATCTTCTATATCCTGTACAACCGAACTGCTGCATTTACATTCCTGCTCAATGTTCTCGGTAGACTTAAGGTAATTAAGCATTTTGGTCTTATTTAATCTGGTCACATTATCACGTAGTGTAATGTTGAATTCGGCGTCATTATCGATCACATAGTCCATATCGTCCATTTTGCCATGTACTATAGCCTCTAAATAAGCATTAATTACCCCATCCTTTGTAAAAGGGCGAACAGCTTTTGGCGATGCATTTGCCATAATGCAAACCAGCAATAACGATAGGGCTACAATTAGCGCTCTGAGGATCACTTTATATTTAACCTGTCCCGGTAGTTCTCTTTCAATAATTTGTTTCATGATAATATTTTATTTGTTGAATTAATGATACAAAAGTAGAGAGGCTTGGCCGGACCGATGACAGAGGTATTCCCTATTTATAATCTATAGACTACCTATTTTATTATAGGTAGGGAACGGCTGAATGAAACAGACACCCGGTTTTGTTTCGTTTTACCAATGGTAAATAGAGAATTTAAGAGGTTTCCCTATTAAATTAGAAA
>JBEHXM010000146.1:0-11665 GCA_048498695.1 Bacteroidota bacterium | reverse complement strand
AGTCGTGAATGGTCAGTGGTGAGTGGTGAGTAGTGAGTAGTGAATAGTGAGTAGTGAGTGGGGATAGTGGATTCCTTTTACTCAGAACTCAAAACTTATCACTCAATGCTAAGAAGAAATCCACCATTCCGAATTTAACGGGCCATTGACTTTAGTAGGCTTGCCGGGTTCGGGGATGAATAGTTTGATCTTTTTCTCTTTTGCATATTGGAGCAAGCGTTCAATCGGTTCTTTCCAGGCATGCGGTGCGAGGTTGAAAGTGCCCCAGTGTATAGGCATCATCAATTTGCCTCTTAATGCCAAATGCGCGTTGGATGCATGATCGGGGCCCATATGTATATCGGGCCAGTATTTGCCGTAGGCACCAATCTCCAGCATGGTCAGGTCAAATGGGCCGAATTCATCACCTATCTCTTTGAATCCGGGAAACCAGCCCGAATCTGCACCAAAAAATATGTTGTGCTGCGGGGTCTTGATCACAAAGGATGCCCAAAGGGTTTCATTCCGGCCAATGATACCACGCCCCGAGAAATGCCTGGCAGGTGTGGCAGTCAGTATACAATCGTCAGTGATCATTACGCTATCGCCCCAGTCCAGTTCTGTAATAAAGTTGGTGAGTATGCCCCATTTTTCAAGATGTTGCCCCACACCTTTTGAGCAGAAGAAAGGAATAGTAGTCCCTGCAAAAAATTTAATCGTGTTTTTATCGAGGTGATCGTAATGGTCGTGCGACAGGAGTATGCCATCCAGCGGCGGCAATTCCTCCAGTTTCAGAGGCGCTTCAAAAAAGCGTTTTGGTCCCATCCATGATAAAAAGGAGGCGCGTTCACTCCAAACCGGATCGGTAAGTATATGTTTGCCATCGATCTCTATTAACAGGCTGGAGTGGCCTATCCAGGTGATCCTTAAACCACCAGTGGGTGGAGTCTGGTAAACAGATACATCCGTAGTAAACGGCCCTAACTGTTGTTTTGGGGTATTTTCAGCTTTATTATGGATATATTCATTTAGTATCGGCAACATTTTGCCAAAACCAGCTTCGTCCGTTGGAATTGGATTCTGGTATTTATTCCCCTTTTTTTTCGCGCCTTCAAAACTCATATGCAATTATCGTAATAATGTTAAGGGATATGTCATCTAAAAAACTCAATCGTTTTTGCACAAAACTCCTGTAAAGGGGCAGGCAGAATTTCTTTACCATAGGGGTGTGATGCCCCAAATACATGGTCGGCTTTTGGGATGATCAATAATTCAGCATTTGGCTGGGCCGCTTTTAATTCCCTGGCGTGTTCAACCGGAACAGAAGTATCGGCATCGCCATGAATAATTAGCCAGGGTTGCTGAATAGCAGCGGCTTTATCTAATATGTTTAAGCGCGAAGGATGTGCTTCAAGATCATCCAATAAGGTTGACTTTAAAGGCATTTGCTGACCTGTGCGTGCATTATGGATGTACATTATGCCTTGTATTTTCCATTGTGCTTCGGCTTCCTTTGGCCATAAGTTGCCAAAACCGGAAATCGACGCCATGGTCACCAGTTTGCTGATTCTCTTATCCTCCGCCGTTTTAATAATGCTGATGCCGCCACCCATGCTATGGCCAATCAGGTTAACACTGTTTGCTACAGGCATAGATGAACCATTACACGCAAAATCGATCACCGCATTCAGATCATCCAGTTCAATAGAAAAAGTATTTTCGCTGAAGGCGATCAGGTCGGCAAAGTCGATCGGTTTATCAGGCGTAGTGCCGTTATGCGAAAAATTGAACTTCAGATAGCGGAACCCATTTTCAGCAAAAAAGCGTGCCACCAGGTTGTGGGTGCCCCAATCCTTAAAGCCTTTAAAACCATGCGCAAAGATCACTAATGGGGCCTTTGGGTGCTGGTCGTCATAGGTCAGGTCCATCAACATATTTCTGCCTTTAGCGCCGGGGATAGTATATATTTCTTTTTTGATCATGGATTAAAACACAACTTCAGTTTCTATTAAATCTGACTTTTTAACTACTATGGCGTCGGCAAACAAATCTCCCAGTCTTTGAAATTTTGGAGTATTATAAATACAGATCAAGGCAGGTATTCCCCAAATGAAAATATCAATCGGATCAACAATTCTTCGTTTGAAAGCATCACCTAATGAAAGTTTTTGAGCATTAACTTTCACAACTGTTAATTTGCAAATATCATGGCCAGGAGTTGCACCATTGTACGCTTCTGTGACAACAAAATAAAGAAACCAGGCTATTGGAATTGGTAATGTCGATAATCCATTCACCGTATAGCCGCCGCCATCTGTTTGAGTGCCGAACACCCACATGTATATATAAAACAGCATAAAATAGATACCGTAATCTATTAATGTAGCAAATATTCGTAGTTTGATATATCGCTTAGGTTCTACTCTTCTTATTTGCATGGTTTAGGTATTTTATTATCAGCCAATGTAAGTAATTTGTGTTAAAAGCTTTCGCCTTTTACCTTTTTGCTTTCATCTCCTAACATGCCACCATGCCCACAAGATCAGTAATGGTTGTAAAACAATCAACCTTATCCATGCAAGCAATGGGGTCACCATCAGTTTACCTAATTTCAAAGGCGCATCGCCGATCATGCTGATGTGCACCGGCAAAAAGGCGATCAGCATTAAAATTATTCCCCAGGCAGCAGTTTTCCTGGTTTTCGGAAACAGCAATAAAAAAGCGAATAACAGCTCAAAGCAACCCGCAAGGATATTTACAAGTATTGGATATGTAATGTAGTGCGGTATGATCCGATAATAAGATACAGGGTTGTAAAAATGATTAATACCCGCTACTGTATAAAATAATACAAGGATAACGAGGCTGACCTTTTTGAATGTTCGCACGGATGAAGATAACATCAATGTTAGATTAACCGTAAGAATTAAATATGGTTTTAGATGCAATAAAGCCATTATTTATAAACATTCTAAATTAAAGTGTTTGACAAAGTATTGACATTGCATCTGCGTAATCCTATTACATTTGTTGGGTCAAATTTAAAACTGCTTTGAAGTATTTAAAAGTTATCGCTTTTACGCATAAACACATTGAGCTGAAAGAATTGGGGAAGTTGGTGATATGCCAGGAAAACCTGACTGATAAGCTAAGGCGGTTAAAATTAAAATTTGATATCCCCGAGATATTTTACCTGGCCACCTGTAACCGCGTAGAGTTTATTATGGCTGCCAACCGGGTAGTTGATAAAGCTTTTGCAGAACGGTTTATTGATGCGCTCGAGATAGGTCTTTGCCCCGAACACATGGATGCGTTTTTGCAGGGTGCTTCCATTTATGATGATAACGAAGCGTTGAACCATTTACTGCGTACCTCGTGCTCACTGGAAAGCATGATCGTAGGCGAAAAGGAGATACTGCCGCAGATGCGAAAGGCATATGAGCAGTGCAAGGAAGCAGGCCTTACCGGCGATTACCTGCGAATGGTGATGAACACCGTCGTCAAAACTGCCAAAGAAGTTTATACCCATACCAATATCTCCAAAAACCCTATCTCCGTTGTTTCTCTCGCTTACCGCAAACTCAAAGAACTTAAATTGTGTACTAACGCCCGCGTACTAATCATCGGGGCAGGAGAGACCAACCGTCATATTTCCAAATATCTTCAAAAACATAAATTCTCGAATTTTACCGTTTTCAACCGCACCCTGTCTAAGGCAAAACAGCTGGCTGCTGATCTGGGCGGAGAAGCGTATGACCTGGAGGCTTTAAAAACATATAACAAGGGCTTTGATGCTATTATTACCTGTACCTCGTCTGTACAGCCTATCATCACTCCTGAAATTTATAAAAGTCTGCTAAACGGCGAAACGGAAAAAAAGACCATCGTCGACCTGGCAATACCAAATGATACTGCTCCTGAGGTTTTAGCACAGTTTCCGGTTAATTTTATCGAAGTGCACTCGCTGAACGAGGTTGCCAAGAAAAACCTGCAGGAACGTTACCAGGAACTGGTACATGCCGAAAAGATCATCGAGCAAAATATAGCTGAATTTTTACCGATCCTTAAACAAAGGCGCATTGAGGTAGCTATGCGCGAAGTACCCGAAAAGATCAAAGAAATACGCAAAGCTGCGCTGAATACCGTGTTTGCCGATGAGGTGCAGGGTATGGATGAGCAATCGCGCGAGGTACTGGAAAAAGTGATCGCCTACATGGAGAAGAAGTACATCAGCGTACCGATGATCATGGCTAAAGAGATTTTGATCAATAGCTAATCACCACGAATTTCACGAATTTTTAAGCACGAATTTCACGAATTTACCTTATTTCATGCCATCGCTCCCGCGAGTTTAGCGTAGCGTAACTCGTGGTGGCGCATAGCTTAAGCTTCCAGCTTAAGAAACTAAACCATCAATACAATATCAATTAAGCCCTTCCCGCCGGCATAATCTCTCGCGCTGCTATATAAATAATACTCCGGCTCATCCACCCATCCGGCTGCTACAGGGTTATTATGCAAATAATCAAGTTTTTGATCTATTACTTCGTTGCTCCACAATTCAATGGGGTGATTGCCCTGCTGCCAAAACTGGTAATTTTCATTGTTGGGATTTATTTTACCCTCCCGTTCAAAAAACCATAACATCCATTCGCGCCTGCTTTCCTGTATGTTTTCCTGGATTGCTTTGGTAATCGCTTTTGAAGTATGTCTTTTTATGTCTCTTAAAATATCCTGCATGGGTTTGTCTTTTGTTCCTATTATCAAGTGAACATGATTGCTCATGATCACCCATGCATATAATTGTAGACCTTTCTTTTCGATGCAATATTTAAGGCTGTCGACAAGAATGTCTTTGTATTCCCTGCGGGTAAATACGTCTATCCATCTTATAACTGAAAAAGTAACAAAATAAGGTCGCTCCTGGTCGTGGAATTTATAATTGCTGCTCATGTGTGTAAATTAGTAATTTTCTGTTTTAAGCTGAAAGCTTTGGCCATGCTGCCACGAGTTACGCTGCGCTAAACTCGCGGCAGCATAAGTATGTATGTAAATCAACAATTTCTGTTTCAAGCTGAAAGCTTTGACCATGCTGCACCACGAGTTACGCTGCGCTAAACTCGCGGTAGCGTAAAGCGTAAGTTATACCACAAAACGCCACCCGCCCTGCGCCATCCCCCAACCCAATTAGTCAGCCTACTCTCATATCATTAATATTTACTTAATTCATATAGGTAAAAAGTTAAATTTGCACTGCAAACAATTACCCCTTGGATAGAAAACTGATTATAGGTACACGTGGCAGCGAATTGGCGCTATGGCAGGCTAATTTTGTGAAAGACAAACTGGCCGAAAATAATATTACCGCTGAACTGAAGACCATTAAAACCCAGGGCGACCGTATCCTGAATTTGAGCTTTGATAAGCTGGAAGGTAAAGGCTTTTTTACCAAAGAGCTTGAAGAAGAATTATTGGCAGGCACCATTGATATTGCGGTACACTCGCACAAAGACCTGCCCACCGAAAACCCTCCGGGACTCATCATCGCAGCAGTTTCAGAAAGGGAAGATCCCTCTGAACTGTTGCTGATCTTGAAAGACTGTGTGGATGTTCGCCAGAAAATGTCATTAAAATATGGCGCTACCGTAGGTACCTCATCCAACAGGCGTAAAGCCCAATTACTGGCTTATCGGCCGGATTTTGAGATCAAAGACCTGCGCGGTAACGTGCCTACCCGCATAGATAAGCTCCGTGATGAAAAGTATGATGCCATCATGATCGCCAAAGCGGGCGTATCCAGGCTGAATATTAACCTGGACGAGTTTCATGTGGAAGAAATAACTCCGCTTGAACTGATACCCGCACCTGCACAAGGGGTGCTGGCGATACAAACGAGGGAGAGTGACCGTGAGGTGGTAGATATATTACGGGCATTGAATCACCAGGATGTAGCCGAACAGCTGGCAGTTGAGCGCATGGTGCTTAAATTGTTTGGTGGCGGTTGCCACCTGCCTTTGGGCTGTTACTGCCGTAAGGACGAGGATATGTACCAGGTGTTTACCTCGAAGGCGGATACCGGTGATGATTTTCCTGACAGGTTGTTTATAGAATCAAATAGTTTGGAAGGACTTGCTGAAAGGGTGGTTGCCCGGTTTGACAACAAACGCAAACTGCCTCAGAGTGTATTTATCTCCCGCGACCTTTCTGAACAAAGCTATTTCCGCAGGGCTATCGAGAAACATGGTATTGAGGTAGAAGCACGGTCGCTTATCCGTACGGTGCCGGTGATCACTAAATTATCGCCACATGTTTTAGTGGATGCTGATTGGGTATTTTTCAGCAGTAAAAATGCTATTGAATATTTTTTCAATCTGCAGCCGCAACTACCAAAAGATATCAAATTTGGCGTAATGGGCAGCGGCTCGGAAGAAATGCTGCGTCAGAAGGGATACTTTACCAGTTACACCGGCGTAGGCATCGATACGGTGGATGTCGCCAAAGAATTTGCTAAAGTTGCTAACGGTACCAAGGTGATATTTCCGGGTGCAGAAGGCTCGCTAAGAAGTATACAGCACGGTTTGTCGGCAGAGACTAAGGTCATTGACCTGTCGGTTTATGAAACTGTATTGGAAGAGGATGTGGAAGGCTCAAACGCCGAAGTATTAGTGTTCACCAGTCCTTCAAACGTGGAGGCTTACTTTGCAGAGAATTTATTAGATCCCAGTCAAAAAGTGATCGCTATCGGTAAATCAACCGGGCGGAAATTTGATGAGATGGGTACAAGATATATATTGCCTTTTTCGCCCGACGAGGTCGGGTTGGCAGAGGCGGTGTTTGGAATATAATTTATGTCCATAGTCTATGGTCGATAGTCCATAGACTTTTTATATAGTAATAAATAACCATGGACTATTGACCATGGTCTATCGACTAAAGAAATGCTACAACGACCAAGAAGAAACCGCAAAAGCGAAGTGATCCGCCAAATGCTGCAGGAAACGCATGTGAGCGCGGCAAACCTGATATTTCCGTTGTTTATTATAGAGGGAGAGAATCAGAAAAGTGAGGTATCGTCTATGCCCGGTATTTACCGGTATTCGATAGATAACCTGCTGCGCGAAGTGGAAAGCTGCATGAAACTGGGTTTAAATTCTTTTGATCTGTTCCCAAACATCAGCGAGGAATTAAAAGATAAATATGCTACTGAAAGCCACCGCGAAGAAAGCCTTTACCTGCGTGCCATCAGCCAGGTGAAGAAGAACTTTCCCGAGGCTTGTGTAATAACAGATGTGGCCATGGACCCTTACAGCAGCGACGGTCATGATGGCATAGTAGAGAACGGTGAGATTTTGAATGACGAAACGCTGGAAGTGTTAGGCAAGATGGCGTTGGCACATGCGAGGGCAGGCGCAGATATCATCGCGCCATCGGATATGATGGATGGTCGTGTGGGCTATATCAGGAATGTGTTGGATGATAACGGGTTTAAGAATGTATCGATCATGTCGTACACCGCTAAATATGCGAGTGCTTTTTATGGACCTTTCAGGGATGCATTAAATTCGGTACCAAAATTTGGTGATAAAAAAAGCTACCAGATGAACCCGGCTAATCAGCGCGAGGCTTTAATAGAAGCCGATCTGGATGAAGCCGAAGGCGCCGACTTTTTAATGGTAAAACCGGCTCTACCTTACCTGGACGTCATCAAGCTATTAAAAGACAACACCGAACTACCTATTGCTGCCTACAACGTGAGCGGCGAATATGCCATGATCAAAGCGGCCATACAAAAAGGCTGGCTGAACGAGCAGCGCGCCATCACCGAGGTGCTGACCAGCATCAGGCGGGCCGGTGCAACAGCGATACTGACGTATCATGCGAAGGAAGTGCTGCAGAATAAGTGGATATAAGCCCCACCCAACCCTCCCCGGTAGTGAGGGCTTTAAAAGGGGCAATAAAATAATTATAAAAAAATCTCCCCTACCGGGGGAGATTTAGAGGGGGCTAAATGTTAGATTCATTAAAAAAGATATTTTCAAGTGAGGGTGATGAGCCGGTAAGTACAACGGGTAAACCTGATATCAGCAGGGAGAAATCGGCTGAGTTGTATGAGAAGGCGAAGACATATTTCCCGGGCGGGGTAAACTCACCAGTCAGGGCTTTTAAATCTGTTTACGGTACGCCGCTTTTTATTGAAAAGGGCGACGGCTGCTATATATGGGATGCCGATGGCAACCAGTTTATTGATTTCTGCTGCTCATGGGGCCCGCTTATCCTGGGTCATAACCCGGCTAAGGTGCGCGAAAAGGTGGTTGAGGTAATGCAGAAAGGCATGTCATTCGGTGCACCAACGGCTTTAGAAAATGAGTTGGCCGAGCTGATACTGAAAAATAACAAACTCATCAAAAAACTGCGTTTTGTATCTTCTGGTACCGAGGCAGTGATGTCTGCTATCCGGCTGGCAAGGGGCTATACCAAACGCGATAAGATATTAAAATTTGAGGGATGCTACCACGGTCATACTGATTCACTTTTAGTAAAGGCGGGATCAGGTTTGGTTACCTTTGGCGAAACTTCTTCTGCAGGTGTTCCTAAGTCATTTGCTGATGAAACGATCGTTGTCGCCCTGAACGATAAGGAAGCACTTCAGAAAGCATTTAAAGAATTTAAAGACCAGATCGCAGCCATCATCATCGAGCCTATCCCGGCAAATAATGGTTTACTGCTGCAGGATAAGGAGTTTTTACAGTACCTGCGCGAAATATGTACTCAAAACGGTGCATTGCTGATATTTGACGAAGTGATCTCGGGCTTCCGCATAGGCTTTGAAGGCGCTGCCGGTTATTATGGCATCCAGCCGGACATTATTACTTATGGCAAGATCATTGGCGGCGGACTGCCTGTAGGCTGCTATGGTGCTTCCGCTGAAATTATGGATAATATCTCCCCTGTCGGGTCGGTTTACCAGGCGGGAACTTTGTCGGGCAACCCGGTTGCTGTGGCGGCAGGTATCGCACAGTTAACGGAGTTATTACGTATGGGTTTTTACCGCGACCTGCATAACAAGACAGAGGAATTTACAGAATCGATACAGCGTTTTGCTACGGCGCGCAATTATAAGTTTAAAGTATTTACTATTGGCTCTATATTCTGGTTTGCCTTTACGGATAAGGAAACGATCAGCAGGGCAGATGAGATAGATCCGGCAAGCATGGAGAAGTTTAAAAAAATGCACCGCGAATTGCTGAACAGGGGGATTTACTTAGGCCCTTCGGGATATGAGGTCGGGTTTATTTCTTCGGCGCATACTAAAATTGAGTTAGAGAAAGCAAAACGGGCTATATTTGATAGCTTAGATATTGTATTCAGGGATAAATAAAGCCTCACCCCAACCCCTCTCCGGGGGGAGAGGGGCTTAAAAAAGGAAGAGATGAAAAGACCATTTGTTATTTTTTATGCGCTGATTATTTACGCAGTTGCCCAGCTGATATGGTGGGGCTACATGCTGCTAACGCCGCAGCCGCGCCGCATAGATATGGTGTTGGGTGAAGGAAGCATGTTTATCCTGGTGTTTGTGGTAGGGGCTATCAGTCTGCATAAATCGATAGGCAAGGAGCGCAAATTACACGAGCAGAAGAAAAATTTCCTGCTATCGGTTACGCACGAATTAAAATCGCCGCTGGCTTCTATCAAGTTATTGCTGCAAACCATCCAGAAACGCGACCTGACCAAACAACAGGTTCAGGATTTTATAGGTAAATCATTACTGGATATTGAGCGCCTTGATGATATGGTAGAGAATATGCTGCTGGCCTCAAAAATTGATAACCGCTCCTACACTTTCCCGAAGGCTGAATTTAACTTATCGGGACTGGTGGATAACATCGTGAACCGTTTGCAATTAAATAAATGCGACCTTACACAGCAGCTGATCAATGCCGAGATAGAGCCTAAGATACAGATCACGGGTGATAAGTTTGCGCTTACTTCGGTGGTGACTAACCTGATAGAGAACGCCATCAAATATTCAGGTCCTTGCGAAGTGGTGGATGTTAAACTGTATTCAAAAAACAGCAAGATCTACCTGGAGGTAGCCGATCATGGTATTGGCATAGCCGACGCAGAGAAAAATCGTATTTTCGATAAATTCTACCGTGTGGGCAGCGAGGATACCCGCAATACCAAAGGGACCGGTTTGGGCTTGTATATTGTGAAAGAAGTGCTGGAGAAACACGAAGCAAGCATACGTGTAAAAGATAACGCCCCTACAGGAAGTATTTTTGAAGTTGTTTTTGCATGAGGGCCACGAATCTAAAAGCACTAATCACACGAATTAGTGCGAATTACACAAATCATGCTTTATTCGTGGAATTAGTGCATATTATAATTAGGGAAAATTAGTGTATTAAATAATCTTAAACACATGCAAAATAAAAAAAGAATTTTACTGGCTGAGGACGAAGATCATCTGCTGGAAGCAATAAAATTGAACCTTGAACTGGAAGGCTACAAGGTGACAACTGCAAATAATGGTAAAAAGGCACTTCAGAAATTTAAGGAAGAGCGTTTTAACCTGGTGATACTGGATGTAATGATGCCCGAGGTAGATGGCTTTGTGGTTGCTGAAACCATCAGGCTGGAAAATTCAGAAGTACCTATTATGTTCCTGACCGCTAAAAATACCAACGAGGACAAGATACAGGGTTTAAAGAAAGGGGCTGATGATTACCTGACCAAACCTTTTAACCTGGAAGAACTGATACTAAGGGTTAATAACCTGGTGAAAAGAGGTTTGAAAGGTGAGGAATTAAAAGAATTCAACAGTTATAAGATCGGTGATAAAACCATTCATTTTAACTCATTTGAACTGGTTAACGAGGATAATTCCATCACGCCCTTGACTAAAAAAGAAACCATGCTGCTGAAACTGCTGATCGAGCGCCGTAATGACGCCGTATCGCGCGAGCAGATATTGGAAACCGTGTGGAACTACGATGTTTATCCTTCAACCCGTACCATTGATAATTTCATCCTGACCTTCCGTAAATATTTTGAACCAGATCCTAAAAACCCGGTGTATTTTCATTCTATAAGGGGTGTAGGGTATAAGTTTACGGATAACCAGCACTAATGTTCAGTAACAAGGCACGGATATTTGTACTGAGCATTTTTGCCATTATGCTGGTGTTTTTTACTTACCAGCGTGTTTACCAGCTGTCAGCTTTTTGCGGACTGATGATCGTGATGATCATCTGGGAGTACTTTAAGCAAGGTACCCTGGTGCTGGCGGCAAAATATTATCACCTTAAGGATTTTGCAAAAACCGAGGCGTTACTGATCCAGATAAAAAAACCTGAATGGCTGAATAAGAAGCGGCGGGGTTTTTATGAATATATGATGGGTGCGATATGCCTGAACAAGCATGATTTTGATGCTGCCGAACAGCATTACGAGTTGGCGGCCCAATACCCTTTGCGTACATTAAACGACCATGTGGCCGCATTGGTGCATGTGGCCAATATCAGTATCAGGCTGGGTAAATATGAAAAGGCAGAGGCTTACCTGCAACTTGCCCTGAAGGACAGGGAAAAAATAACAGCAAAAATGCTGGCGGTGATAGACCGTTTAAAGCAGGCCGCGGCCGCCGCGATCCCGCTGATGATCATCACCAAGGCAGGGCAATAAC
>JBEHXM010000145.1:0-11698 GCA_048498695.1 Bacteroidota bacterium | reverse complement strand
ATTCTGAGGTACATAAAACATAGCCAGGCAGAGGATAAGCGAATTCCCGGCATCTACTTCTTTTTTTACTACAGCTGCAACATTGCCCAGGGTGTCAACACCATTGCTGATATAATATTTGCTAAGATAGCCACTAATATCACCGGTTTGCCACCATTCGCCATTCGGCTCAAATATGGTGCGGGCATAGGCAGGCGTACCTGTAAAGGTGGAATCAGCCCATTTGATTGCCATGGAGGAGGATGCAGGCCCACAATTGAAAGCCTGGGAGGGGCTGCCATCAAACTGATCCATATAAAAATTATACGACCGGTTGTTACTCTTCCTGGTGACTATAGTCCCGGCTACACCGAAATATTGAAGTTCTGTTTGTGCTGCCACCGCAAAATTTACCGATTGTTTACCATCCCTGCTGGTGAGCTTTAATGTGACCGGTTTGGTAAAATCAACAGAACTACCACTTTGAATTGCTGATCCGTTTATTTTGGCAGTTACATTATTGGCAAGCGTAAAATTGATGATCACTTTATGAAAGTCGGCAGCGTTACCAAGTACAAAAGAAACATCTTTGTGGGCCGTGTCAATATCGGCATCAACAAGCTGTCCGTTAGCTGAAAAACTAACCAATCCACCTATAACAGGTGGGCCGGCTGGCGAGGGTTGTTCTTTTGAATCTTTTTTGCACGAAAAAATGAAACTTCCCGCGACAGCAAACATGGCTATAATAAAAGTTCTTTTCATAAAAAAATAAGGCTTATACAAAGCTAACAAGCTGATTTCATAAAACATAGAAAAATCACTAAAAAATTAGTTACAAAACTAACTTTTTCTTTTTATAGTGATTTTTACCGGTAGATTACTCATAAAAACCAAGAGTAATATCTGTCAAAACGCATTTACAGGCGGTTCATTTTATGCATGTATTGGCAGGTTTCATCACGCTTTTCTAATAGTTGGAGTAAATATTTTTTAGAAATACGATAGGTAAGCCATTTTTGAAGCGTCAAATATTTCTGTTTAATATGTCTATCTATATCAAATCAGCTCTGCTGAAATATACATTGTTTGTTCTGGCTATCCTGGCACTCAGTTCGTGCCGTGATTGGGAAGATCGTGCTGAGTTGAAACCGGCTACTCCGCATACTACCGCGTCAACTCGTTCTCATACCACATCAACTGGTATTCGTAAATCATCATTGAATGACATCAAAGCCCGGCAGCTTCTATCTGTGGGATCACATTCTGTCAATATGGAACGATTGGGTCAAGCCGATTGAAGGAACGTGAAAATATTGTAGATTATAATACAAAGGCTCACTTTTCTTCAGTATGGGATTGGCTTACAGCAAGTAATTCCTTTAAATAGTTACCCCAGATGGCGGGCAGGGAGTTGGTGCCATGGCCTTGCGTTTTATCACTTATCGGCAGTAAAATATACCGGCCTTTGGGTACCTTTTTAATTTGCTGCTCCATTATGCCCAGCTCGGGCGGGTTGATCTGGTCATCTGCAGAATTAATGGCAAATAATGGAGCTGTTATCTTATTAAGATAAGGTGACGGATCATAATCACGTGATGCCTCTAACTGATAAATCAGATCATTGGCATCCATTTTAGTATAGCCTTTTTGCGTTGCGGCAGCCATATCATCAGCCTGCTGCCGGGTAGGCGCTTTTTTTTGCAACTGCAGCGGACTGCTTCCCATAAAAAATAAAGAAGAGCCTGCCCCCATTAAACCCTGTACAGGTGGCGATGTATATTCGCCACCCTTCCATTCAGGATCGGCTTCAATTAAATTGATGGCCATTTTGCGCATCATCCGGTTACGGCCCGCCAAAACAGTTGGTAAACTGGCCAATGGCAGTAAAGCATCAGAAAAGCCCGGGTATTGATAACCGAACATCCAGGTATGCATGCCGCCCATTGAAGTCCCCATGGTTAAGCGTAAATGGTTAACGCCTAAGTGCTGGGTTAATAAACGGTAATAAATAAGCACCATATCGTCATAAGTGTACCTGGGGAATTTCATATGCAAACCATCACTCGGCTTGCTCGATTTGCCATGGCCTATGCCATCAGGTAAAATGATGTAATATTTATTGGCATCCAAAAGCTGTCCCGGACCAAAAAGGACCCCCGCAAACTGACTGCCCAAAAAACCACGACTGCTGCTCCCTGTACCGTGCATGATCAGCACCGCATTGGTTACCTTACCGTTTTTATCTTTTAAAGGCTTGCCAAAAGTGGTGTAATGGATCTTCAATTGCGGCAATGTCGTTTCGCCGCTTTGAAAAGGGAAATTGCTGATCAAAAAATCGCCCTCAACTTCATTTGGATAATGTTCCTGCGCAAAAGCAATTGCATTTATGAATAGTATGGTAAATGCAGTTAAAATTATCTTTTTCATTGGTAAACCTTATTGAATCAAAGCCCGTGTCATCGAATAACTATCAGGAAATATAATTATTCAGCTTATAGTTGGTATTATCACCGCTAAATTAAAGAAGAAATACAAAATCGAACTCCTTTATAGTTGATTGTATAATATGCGGGTCAGAGGACAATTAATAAAAATTTGATTCCCAACTATTTTTTCCACTCATAATCAAGGGCATATATTTTAGGGAACTTCCTGCTATAAATTATCATAATTGTATCACCAATAAGATGCGAGTTGTTAATATCGTTATGGAATAACGTTTCATGGTCGACTCCACTTAGTGTATACCTACATTTTATTAAGTAATCCTCTGGCCCTGAACCCTTTTGTATATTATGCTTCCTGTCGATTACTACCGATTTTGTCCAAACGCCGTATTTACCCAATTCTATCTTTTCTCTATAATTTTGAAATAGCCCAAATGTTGGTCCAACTATCAATAGGGTTATAGCAGCAACACCTGTGCTCAATGTCATTCGTTTAGTAAATGATATTAGCGTCGCAAAAACCAGGATTGATAAAATGAAAAATATCAATATAAAGGGAGTCCAACGAATTATTGGATAATCTGAGTAGGTGATCGCCCGTGGGATAAGATATATAAATACGAGGCATATTATTGATAATGCCAGCAACAACCATTTTAAGTTTTTGAGTAATAAAGGTTTTGGTTTATTCTTCACAATTTAAATGTACCGATTTTTTTAGAACAACGGGCATCAACAAAAATCCTCTAGGTCTTCATCTAAGGGCTCTTGAATAATCTTCCTATACCGTTCCTCTTGCTGTCAGAAGCTTACAACTTCAGATTCCTATTCCGATAGACTGCAACTATAAAATCACAAAGCCTTTAGACTTACGACTAAAGGCTTTTGACTAATAACGTGGTCCCGACGAGAATCGAACTCATATCTAAAGTTTAGGAAACTTCTATTCTATCCGTTGAACTACGGGACCGTTTTTGAATGTGCAAATGCGTGGATGTGCAGATATGCAGATTCTAAGGTGCAAATGTGCGAATTATAGATGAGTTAGTCAAACCCATTTGCACATCTGCATATTAGCACATCTGCACATCAAAAATCATCGTACAACAGAACCATTATGTAAGTCGTCATTGGGCGAAACAAATGTCAGCTTGCCATCGCCATCCTCTGCCATCAGGATCATCCCCTGCGAAACAATGCCTTTTATTTCGCGAGGCTCCAGGTTTGCCAGCAGGCTCACTTTTTTGCCGATGATGGCTTCCGGCTCATAATGCTCCGCAATGCCAGATACCACCGTGCGTTCATCAATACCGGTATCAATGGTCAGTTTGAGTAGCTTTTTTGTTTTAGCGACTTTTTCAGCTGCTAATATGGTACCTATGCGGATGTCCATCGCGGCAAATTCCTCGTAATTAATATTGGCTTTGGCCGGTACTAATTCTAAGCTTTTTACAGGGGCTGTGGCTGCTTCCTTTTTTAAACGCAGCTTTTCTATTTGCTGCTCAATAGCCTCATCCTCTACCTTTTCAAACAGCAGGGACGCCGCGTTTAATTGGTGACCGTTTTTGAAAACCATCTCATCCTCAAACCCAACCTGGTCTGCGGGCCAGTTGAGCATATGTAATATCTTTTTGGCTGTAGCCGGTAAAAATGGCTGCAGGCAGGCTGCCAAATGCCCTATCAGCACCAAACAATTATGCAGGGCAGTTTTAGCACCTTCGGGATCAGTTTTTATTGTCTTCCAGGGTTCCTTTTCCGTAAGGTAACGATTACCCAACCGGGCTATCTCCATCACCGTTTGCATTCCCTGGCGGAACTTGTAGGTCTCCAGGCTGCGTTCCAGTTCATCATACAAACCGCCGAGGTCGGTGTTAATGCTTTCATCCTGTAATGCTATTGTTCCGGTTTCATTTTCTACCCTGCCATCATAAAACTTGTGCATCAGTATCATTACCCGGTTCACAAAGTTTCCTAATATGGCAACCAGTTCATTGTTCACCCTTGCCTGGTAATCTTTCCAGGTAAATTCGCTGTCGCTGGTTTCGGGTAGAATGGAAGTCAGCACATAACGTAGCTCATCCTGTTTGCCCGGAAATTCTTCCAAATATTCATGCAGCCAAACCGCATGATTACGGGATGTGGAAAGCTTATCACCCTCCAAATTCAAAAATTCATTGGCGGGAACATTCTGCGGCAGTACATATTCGCCATGCGCCCGTAAAATAGCCGGGAAAATAATACAATGGAACACAATATTATCCTTACCTATAAAATGGATCAGGCAGGTTTCATCCTCTTCCTTTGTTTGTTTTTTCCAGTATAGTTTCCAGTCCTTACCATGATCAAGCGCCCATTGTTTGGTTGCCGAAATATAGCCGATCGGGGCATCCATCCATACATATAGCTTCTTGCCTTTGGCTTCCTCCAGCGGCACATCAATACCCCAATCAAGGTCGCGGGTCATGGAACGGGGCTGCAGGCCCGATTTAAGCCATGATTTGCATTGCCCAAATACATTTACTTTCCATTCGCCCTCTTTGGTGTCTATCCATTTCTCCAGCCAGGGCTGGTATTTATCCAGGGGCAGATACCAATGCTTGGTCGGCCTTAAAACAGGTGGCTTGCCACTGAGTGTTGAAATAGGATTGATCAGGTCGGTCGGGTTAAGCGAGGTGCCACAATTTTCGCATTGGTCGCCGTAAGCACTTGGATAACTGCAGTTAGGACATGTACCGGTAATATAGCGGTCGGCCAAAAACTGTTGAAAATCCTCATCAAAATATTGCTCTGAGTATTTTTCGATAAACTCGCCCTTCTCATACAGATTCAAAAAGAACTCTTTAGACAGGTCGTGATGAATGGCCGAGGAAGTGCGGTGATAAATATCAAATGAGATACCGAATTCTTCAAAGCTCTGTTTTATCTGGGTATGATATTTATCGATGATGGCTTGCGGGGTAGTACCCTCTTTTTTAGCCTTAATAGTGATGGCTGCGCCATGCTCATCCGAGCCGCAAATGTAAACTACGTCCTTTTTTTTGAGCCGCAGGTATCGTACAAAAATATCGGCAGGTAAATAGGCGCCGGCCAGGTGACCGATATGCAGCGGGCCATTGGCGTAGGGCAGCGCCGAGGTAATAGTGTATCGTTTAAATTTATTAAGTTGTGACATTATATTAAATTGCATTCGTTCTGCCATGGCGGAAGATTGGCAAAGATAATTTATTTAAGTCGGAAAGTCAGGAGGACCTAAAGTCCGAAAGATATTCTGTATTATAATCAGCTACTCAAATATGAATAAACCGGGGACCACTTTCGGACTTCAGCCTCCATTTCTTAAAAAGGGTGATAAAATAGCGATCACCTGTCCAGCCAAAAAACTGCCAAAGCCAATGGACGATGCTGTTGCACTTTTACAATCATGGGGATTGGAAGTAGTGGTGGGCGAAACGGCGAATGCTTCCTATCACCAATTTGCGGGTGATGATGAGCTGCGTGCCCGTGATCTGCAGCGTTTTATTGATGACGACAGTATTAAAGCCATTATTGCTGCGCGGGGCGGTTACGGCACCGTACGTATTATAGATCATGTTGACTTTAGCCGTTTTGCCCAAAATCCTAAATGGCTGGTGGGTTTTAGTGATATTACGGTATTGCATGCACATTTATTTGCCAATTACCAGGCGCAGACCATACACGGACAAATGCCGGTGAATATTCCGGATGCCTCCGCATACTCCCTTGAGACACTCAGGAAAGCTTTGTTTGGCGAGGCGATAAGTTATAAATTCAACTCCCATGCATTAAACCGCAGCGGTGATGCTGCCGGCATCTTAATTGGTGGCAACCTGAGCTTGCTGGTATCCGTATTGGCTTCAGTATCTGATTATAATTATGATGGCAAAATATTGTTTATTGAGGATGTGGGCGAATACCTCTACTCTATTGACCGTATGATCCGTGCGCTTGACCGTGCCGGCAAATTAAAAAACCTTGCGGGACTAATAGTAGGTGGTTTTACCGAAACCAGGGATAACGATATTCCATTTGGACAAACAGTATCCCAGATCGTTATGGAAGTGGTAAAGAATTATAATTACCCGGTTTGCTTTGATTTTCCGGCGGGGCATATTCCCGGTAATCAATCGCTGATATTCGGCAAAACCTTGAATTTATCGGTACATGAAAAACATGTAGAGGCCACTTATATCATAAAACACGAATTGCACGAATAAATACAAATTACAACTAATTTAAGGCATATGGCACTTTTCAGCAATTTAGGCAATTATAGAAACTTCGGACTGTTAATTATCCGCATAGGATTAGGTATCATGTTCATTTACCATGGTTATCCAAAAATCATAGGCGGCATAAAAACCTGGGAGATGATAGGTACTGCAACGGGCAATGTCGGTATTCATTTTTTACCGGTAGTATGGGGATTATTAGCGGCGCTGACTGAAACTGTTGGCGGCTTTTTACTGATCATTGGATTAGGGTTTAGACTGGCTTGCCTGTTCCTGATAATCGACCTTACGGTAGCTTCATTATTCCATTTGCATCAAACCGGCCCTATGGGCGGTCTTGCAATGGCTTCTCATGCTATTGAAGATGCTATAATGTTTGCAGGCTTGCTTTTTGTTGGGCCAGGGAAGTATAGCGTAGATAAGAAATGACTTTGAATTATCAGCCAATAAAAAAGGGTAATTAGAAATTAACTACCCTTTTTTATTATGCCAGCTTTACTGGTTCAGATACTCACCCAGGCTCTTCAGGTAATCATCATTAATATTTCCCGAATTATCAGCAAGGAATTTAGTTGTTTTATCCTTATCATCACCAAATACTGTTTTAATTGATTTAGGCCTTAAGGATATTTTATCAATCTTGTTGGTTTTTCCATTTACCACGTAATACTCATACTTGTCATTGTATGAATCGTAATTATTACCGGAAGAGGTTATACCATTATCTACAAAGTTTGCTTTTTCAAATTTTGTGGTGATCGTTTTATAGATGCGGTAGTTTTTGCCTGCACTTATAACCTCTACATAATGGGTCTTGTCAATAGCCGGCACGTTTGCAAATACATAAGGTTTATTTGCGGCATCATATAAGGTAAAGGTTTTCACCATATCTCTGTTTACCACAATAGCCGAATGTTTATCCTGGCTCAGCAACAGGCCTCCTTCAATTTTATCATAATTGAAAAAAAGTTTAGGACTTTCATAAACCGAATCCTGTGCATTCACAACATATCCGTGTACCCAGCCATTGAACAGGTATTTATTGCCTTGTGTAGCCTCCTTATGATTAAAGGTTGGAAATGCGGTACCACCTGACATAGCAATTGAATTACCGGTAGTATTACTATTAGGTGTAAATGCATCTTTTGCAGCTTCTACATTGCTCCTATCCGAGCCAGCTTGTGCCGTTGCATTTTCGGTTACTACCTGTGATGCCCTCAGGCTGATAGCAAAATTGGTTTGATTGCCAATATTGATCAATGTATCCTTATAACCATTGCATGATACAAAAAGCTTTGAAGAAGGGTTAACAGACAAAGTGAATTTGCCGAGCGAATCCGTATAGGTGGCATTTTTCATCTGCTTATCCTGTACAAAGGCATAATGCAGATAATTACCATGCTTATCCTGTACAGAGCCTGTTATAGTTTCAGATTGTGCTTTTACAAGCTGAGTGATAGCCACCAGAACGATAGCTATTAAAAAAATTCTTTTCATGTTAAATAGTTAATTAATACTAAGATAAAATTTCCCGGCCTCTTCAAAAGCCTTGAATTATAACAATTACGTTACAAGTTAATAAAACGTTACTGATTAAAAAATGATACTTATAAAAAAGCCGCCTCAAATGATGAGGCGGCTATATTTAATTTATTGTATTTATCTGCTAAAGCGGTCCTGAGTAGGTTAAGGTATCAATAGACTGCCTTGTACCAGGTGTACTCCATGAGAACGAAACATAGAATGTTTTGGTAGCAGGGTCATAATGATTGTTATAACCGGCATCTTCTTTTAACGTACCGTTTGTTGAAGAAGCTGCTGTAACCTTATTGGTTGCAGGGTCTACTGTCAGGAAAGTACCATCAATACCGGCGATAAATCCTTTTCCATCACCCCATAACGGTGAAAATGAAACTGCATATTTGCTTACCGTTCCCAATGGTGCGCTCGCACCTGAGAATGTTCCGGTCAGTTGGTTATCACCCAACCTTAATGCATAACCCTTGTAATCATAAGTACCTTCGTAAATACTTTGCAGGGTGATCACTAATATGGCAGCATTCAGGTTACTTGGTACCTGTGCGCCGTTGGCACTGGTTATTTTAAGCCCCAGTATATAGTTCTGATCAAAATCGATCTGGTCTCCTTTAAAAAGGATCTTAAGCTTAGCAAATTGCTGACCTGCCTTTACAGTAACTACCGGGTTAGGGATAGTATACAGATTTGACGGCAACAAATGTGTACCGGCATGATCAGCTATATAGGCATTTGCACCTGCGTTATCAACCGCAACAGTTGCTGTTACATTAGAACCCAATGTGATACTGGCTACAGACAAAGCTACCTCAACACCGGTAGTATCGGTTGATTTTCCCAGCATTTTGGTAGTCAAAGGTACGGGTGAACCGGCATGATACTGCCAGGCGATCAAAGCCGGGCTCTTAGAAAAATCGACCGAGCCGGGACCATTGTCCTTAAGGCAGGATGTAAGAGCAGAGGCCATTAATGCAAACCCTGCAATTAACGCTCCTCCTCTTTTACTGAATAATTTATATTTTTTCATCATATTATCATTTAATGATTATTTATTGTACTGTTTAATTATTTATCCCAGAAGATCAGGTCATACTGCGCAGGCGCCGGTAATTTTGGAACATTGGCCCCGTTGGTATTCAACTCTGTCTGAGGATATAAATACCTGGTAGGGATCTGATTTTTTACGTGCGTGGTTGCTTTCGATATATCCAGGATCGGTGTTTGGGGGAAACCTGTCCTCCGGAAATCGCTCCAGGCAGCCACCCAGTTGATACCGTTCAGGGCCGCCCATTTCTGAGTCATGATAAGCCGCAGTTTATCAGATGCTGAATCCCATACTATAAATTGATCTGCAGACGTTCCCTTTCCATCTATATCAAGGACAGGTGTAGTAAGCAATCCGCCATCTCCACCCTGACGTCCTGCTAAATAGTAGGCAGCCTCCTCTTCAGGCGTATCAAAAAACATATTTGCGCCTAAATAAACATAACTCTGAGTAACTGCCGATTCATACAAAGTTTGTGCTGAACCGGTTATCCAGCCGCGTTGCACGGCTTCTGCCTGCATAAACAAACTTTCAAAGTCGCTCATGATCACTGCATCCTGGGTAGCGCCTTTCAGAACACCCGGGCCGATCGAAGAAACAGTAGCATTTGGTTGTGAATTAGGGTCACCATCATAATTTCCTGCTACAGGATTTGGCGTACCGTAGAAAAACTGCTGCCTTTCGTCACCGGTGTTATTATAAAAATTGATGCCATACTGGTTGGCGCGGAAAAAGTTTTGGCTGGATGTAGTGGCTGTAGTGGTGTTAAACACGGCATAAAACGGGTTGATCTTACCGGTAGAGTTTGAATACCCCGGGTTAACCAATGCGCTGCCGTTTGCACCGATAAATCCACGGCCATTAGCCGTAATTTTTGCTATTGCAGCAGTTCTGTCACCCGTGCTGATCACCCTTGACTCGGTCAATAATAATTTTAGTTTGATCGTGTTGGCCAATTGAACCCATTTATCCATCCTGGCGGAATAGGCATCAGGATCACCTCCGCGGCCAAACATAATATCGTAGGTATTATCCGTTGCTCTGGTAGCATCGGTAGTAGTAGGAGCGGCATAAAATGCTTTTGCTGCATCAAAGTTCGTTACTGCGCTGTCCAGTTTCACCAGCAATGCTTTGTAGATGGTGGCGGCATCGTCATATTTAGGCTGCTGATGTTTTACCGGGTCAAAAGTTTGGGTATAAGGAATATCACCATACACATCTACCAGCGTGGCATAATGCAATGCTTTCATGGTTTCGGCCACACCCAGGTAAAATGGCAGCTTATTAGCTTTTCCCTGCTGCTCGATATAATCGTAGCGGTGAATAATAGAATAATAGTTACCCCACTCATTATCGGTCAAACCGTTATTGAACTGGTAGCTTTCATTAATAGGGTCACCCACGTAGTTACCACTTCGTGCCCAGTAGCCCATATACCTGTTTACGCTCAGGAAGCTGTTTGATACTATCGAGCCTGATCCTGACAGAGCGGCCGACAGCACAACGTTAGGCGTAACCACCAATGGCTGGTTGGGGTTATTATTAACGTCGAGATATTTTTTACAACCCGATGCGACCACCGTGGTAATAAAAAGTAGTATTATAATTTTTTTCATGATCTTCTTCTTTAATATTTTATATAACCAATCGATTAAAAAGTAACGGTTACGTTAGCACCATAAAACCTGGTTGGCGGCAGCTGGCTGTCTGATGTAGCACCGATGGCGTTACCAGTCCCGGCCTCACTGAATTCAGGGTCAGAGAAGCCATTAGTTTTAGGTTTCAATGTTAACAGGTTCCTTCCTATCAGGCTGATGCTTGCCTTTTTGATAAAAGGTGCACTCCTTAAAACGCTTTTTGGAATAGTATAGGTCAGGTTGGCTTCGCGTAATTTCCAGAAAGCCGCGCTGGTGATATAAATACTGCCCAGGTTACTTCCGTATACCAATGGCCAGAAACCGTCATTTGATGAGTTGCCACCGTTATCAACAGCTACAGATGAATTGCTTACGTATTTACCTCCCGACAGTACAACTGAATTAGGATAAATAAAGCGCTGACGTCCGTTTGATGCCGATTGCTGGCTAAGGCCTTCAAAAGCAAGGTTTGAACCGATATCATTCATGATATAGTTACCACCGCGATAATCAAGCACGAAAGAGAAATTGAAGTTTTTATAGCTGATGGAGTTGGTAATACCTACGATCTGCGTAGGGTTGGTATTTCCATATATTTTTTCAGTCGGGTCAACTGTTGGGCGACCGCTAACCGGATCAACAATAACTTTGCCGGTTGCAGGGTCTCTTGCCCAGTCATTTGTTTTGATAACAGGATAAGGCTGACCTTTAATAGCATAAATACCACCGCCAACGCCTGCAGCAAATGAGCTCAACTGCAATTCATCAACACCAGGGAGCAGTTCGTCAACCCTGTTATGATAA
>JBEHXM010000144.1:0-11913 GCA_048498695.1 Bacteroidota bacterium | reverse complement strand
TTGTTTTATTTGATGTAACAATTTAATAACACACCCATAAGGAGAAGCCCTATAGAGAGAAAATTCTACTTTAATATTTAACGATTAAATTTAAGTTTTAAGTAGACTCTATGGATTTTCAATTGCAGAGTGATCAGGATCTAATCCATCTTTATGTAGCGGGTGAGGAAGCCGGACTTGTTGAACTTCTCCGCCGATACCAGGCCAAAATTTACACCTCGATATATTTATTGGTTAAGGACGAATATCTTGCTGAAGATATATTCCAGGATGCCTTTATAAAAGTAATAAACACCTTACGCGCCGGTAAATATAACGAGGAAGGTAAGTTTCTGCCCTGGGTAACCCGGATAGCACACAATTTAGTAATAGACCATTTCAGGCGCGAAAAACGTGCCCCTATGATCAATAACGGGGACGATTTTGATATTTTCGAGGTATTGGGTAATTATGACGAAAGTACCGAAGACCGCCTGGTGCGCGAACAAACGCATAAAGATCTTAAGACCTTAATTCACCTTTTACCTGCCGAGCAGAAAGAAGTGCTGATCATGCGCCACTTTGGCGATATGAGCTTTAAGGAAATTGCAGATGTGACCGACGTAAGCATCAACACCGCTTTGGGCCGTATGCGTTATGCTTTAAATAATCTGCGCAAGATGATGCAGAGCAAAGAATTGAGCTTAAAGAATTAAGTTTTAAAAACCAAAAAACAAGGCTGCAGAAGTTAAAAAGGTTAGCCCCTGATGCTTCTGCGGCCTTTTTGTGTTTATAAAATTTTATATCCTGCACAACATTCGCACCACCTTTCACGTTTACATAACTGATAGCTCTCAACTATTTTTGTTCTGTTTTATCTCACAAAAAAATTTCATCTAAATTTCATCTTCAATAAAATATTATCTTTATCTGTTCGTTATTAAATCTGTAAACCACTTATAAATAATTACTTTAATTCTAAAAAAAGCGTATGGGCGAAACTTCTACTTCTATTATTAATGAAACTTCTAACCAGGCAGCTATGAAAACGTCAGACGCTCCAACTGAAAACTTAGAGGCTGATGATCTGATATTTTATCATTCTCTGCGAAACGAGCTTAATCTTTTAAAGAAAAATCCAAGCTCAAAAACAGTACACCAGATCTTGAATTATTCAAAAAGTCTGCGTTAGTCGGGTTTTAAGTCGAAAGTCTTAAGTCCGGAGTTGAAAGTCAATTGATATTTCATTCCGGACTTTTCTATTTTTGCTCTCACTCAGAACATAGAACTCAGTACTTACTACTATCTTTACCCGATGCTTAAGCCCGAACGCTACCGCCACTTTGTCGAATATTTTTCAAAAAATCAGCCCGATGCGGTAACCGAACTGCATTATGGCAGTCCGTTCCAATTGCTGATCGCGGTGATCCTGTCGGCACAATGTACGGATAAGCGTATTAACCAGGTTACCCCTGCCCTTTTCGAGCGCTTCGCCACACCCGAGGAACTGGCTGCTTCCACTGCCGAAGAAGTATTCACTTAC
The DNA here is from genome assembly GCA_048498695.1 of Bacteroidota bacterium. Classification (GTDB taxonomy): domain Bacteria; phylum Bacteroidota; class Bacteroidia; order Sphingobacteriales; family Sphingobacteriaceae; genus Mucilaginibacter. The sequence goes on along the minus strand of JBEHXM010000144.1, from coordinate 10,391 downwards.
ATTCGCAGTGTAAGCTATCCAAATAACAAAGCGAAACATTTGGTTGGAATGGGTAAAATGCTGGTAGAACAATTTAACAGCCAGGTACCCTCAGACATTAATGACCTGCAAAAATTGCCGGGTGTGGGCCGTAAAACTGCGAATGTGATCGCTTCGGTAGTGTTCGACCAGCCGGCTATTGCGGTAGACACTCACGTTTTCAGGGTTGCCAACCGGATAGGGCTGACCACCAATGCCCGTACCCCTCTTGCTGTTGAAAAACAACTCACCGAATTTCTGCCTAAAGAAACTTTAGGCATAGCCCATCACTGGCTGATACTGCACGGGCGGTATATCTGTCTGGCACGTAGTCCCAAATGCGAAATATGTCCCATCAGCTGGTTTTGCAGGTATTATGAGCGCACGCATACTGAAGCTGCCCTGTTAAAAGCCGAAGCCCTTAAAGCAAAAAAACTCAAAGATCAGAAGAAGAAAAAGCAACTGAACACCATCAGTAAAGAGCTGCGAAAACGCAGTGTGGATAAAGATATTTGATTGGTGTTTTATAGTTGATTAAGTTTGATTTATTGGTTGATTGAGTTGGATTAAGTTGAATTGTTACTTATAAACCACTCACTTAATCAACTTATTCAACCCAATCAACTATTTACTAAAAATATTAGTATTTTAGAAAAATAAAATATACATTTGTTATTCGAAACTATAAAGAATGAGCAGCACAGAAAAATTAAAAGCTTTACAGCTTACTTTAGATAAGCTTGAGAAATCATACGGCAAAGGCACCATCATGAAATTGGGCGATACGGCTATCGAAGCTATCGATGTAATATCAACCGGTTCCATTGGTCTGGATATTGCACTGGGTGTAGGCGGATTGCCAAAGGGCCGCGTGGTGGAGATCTACGGCCCTGAATCATCAGGTAAAACAACACTGGCTATCCATGCCATTGCCGAATCGCAAAAAAATGGCGGCATTGCCGCTTTTATTGATGCTGAGCATGCTTTTGACCGCTTTTATGCCAAAAAATTAGGCGTTGATGTGGAGAACCTGCTGATATCACAGCCGGATAATGGTGAGCAGGCTTTGGAAATTGCCGATAACCTGATTCGCTCGGGAGCTATTGATATTTTGGTTATCGACTCAGTTGCAGCATTGGTACCTAAAGGTGAGATCGAAGGTGAAATGGGCGACAGTAAAATGGGTTTGCAGGCACGTTTAATGTCGCAGGCTTTACGTAAGCTAACCGGTACCATCAGCAAAACAGGATGCTGTTGCATATTTATCAACCAGTTGCGCGATAAAATTGGCGTTATGTTTGGTAACCCTGAAACAACTACCGGTGGTAACGCCCTTAAATTTTATGCGTCAGTACGTCTGGATATTCGCCGTATATCCCAGATCAAAGATACTGACGAGGTATCAGGTAACAGGGTTAAAGTGAAAATTGTAAAGAATAAAGTGGCACCGCCTTTCCGCATAGCTGAGTTTGATATCATGTTTGGCGAGGGTGTTTCCAAATCGGGTGAGATCATTGACCTCGGCGTGGAATATAACATCATTAAAAAAGCAGGATCATGGTTCAGCTACGGCGAATCACGTTTGGGACAAGGGCGTGATGCAGTTAAACAATTGCTGCTCGACAATCCTGAATTAATGGAAGAACTGGAAGCCAAAATAAAAGAAACCGTAACCGGTGATAAACTGGTGGTAGAAACCGAATAGGGATTACACCGATTTGGGTTTGATTACACCGATTTTTGAAGGCCTTCCTTTGGGGAGGCTTTTTTGTTATCGTTAAAATTAGTGACCGCCTGTTTTCAGGTACATCCACACAATACCACCGATAACAATGATAGCCAGTATGATAAGTCCGGTTGCACCTTTGCGTTTATCCTGGCGCATCAGCCATACAAAGAATGCCACCAGCGGCAGTACAAAAACAGCCCAGAAAATTAGTGAAGGAATACTCATGTTTTAAAAAGTCCGGAAGACGGAAAGTCCGGAAGCAATGCAAAAATAGAAATTAAATAACAAACCTTTCAGCTTTTACCTTTTAGCTTTCACCTCAAAAGGGCATCCTTGCCAGGGGCGCTATATCTTGTCCCACAAATTCGCCCTTCAAATATTTATAATAACCGGCAATGGCTATCATTGCGGCATTATCTGTGCAATATTGAAACTGAGGAATAAATGTGTTCCAGCCCATTTCTTCACCCAATTGTGTTAAGCCCTGTCGCAATCCGGTATTGGCTGATACACCCCCCGCAAGGGCAATATCCTTAATGTTATATTGCAGCGCAGCTTTTTTTAGCTTATTTAGTAAGATAGTAACCACACGCTTCTCTACAGATGCACAAATATCAGCGATGTTATCCTGCACAAAATTGGGGTTAAGCTTTACATTATCCCTGATAAAATACAGGATGGCCGTTTTAAGACCGCTGAAACTGAAATCAAGGCCGGGTATTTGCGGTTCAGAGAAACGGTAAGCATCAGGGTTACCCAAACGGGCATTTTTATCTATCAATGGTCCACCGGGATACGGCAGCCCTAAAATCTTACTGGTTTTATCTAAGGCCTCTCCCGCCGCATCGTCTGTGGTTTGCCCAACCACTTCCATATCAAAATGATCTTTTACTAATACGATCTGCGTATGACCTCCTGAAACAGTCAGACATAAGAATGGGAAGGTTGGTTTTGGGTCGTCAATAAAATGCGCCAGTACATGGGCCTGCATGTGATTGATCTCGATCAGCGGAAGATTGCGCGCCAAAGCAAATGCCTTTGCAAATGACACTCCCACCAATAATGAACCTAAAAGGCCCGGTCCGCGTGTAAAAGCGACCGCGGTAATATCATTCTTGCTGATTTTTGCGTTAACTAATGACTGTTGTACCGCAGGGACGATGTTTTGCTGATGCACGCGCGAGGCTAATTCGGGCACCACGCCGCCATATGCTTCGTGTATAGTTTGGTTGGCAATAACATTGCTTAGTATGACACCATCGGCGCAAATTGAGGCCGATGTTTCGTCGCATGAGGATTCGATTCCGAGTATTACAGGCACATTAAAAGATCAAACATCAAAAGCGGGGTTTAATAAACCTTAGCCTTTGAAAAGAGTCAAAAAATAAACGTTAATATGTTCAAAAACTAAAACATTTTATAAGCTACTGAATTTATATTTTTGCGCATCTTATAAAAATACAAAGTTATTAAAAAACTACTCAAAATAGCGTTAGGGATTGTGCTGGTTATTTTACTGATGGTGAGCATAATACTGCTGCTGTTTCAATATAAGCCCGTACAAACCTGGGCTGCAAAAAAAGCTACTACCTATTTATCAAAAAAATTAAATACCAAGGTTTATATCAAGAGCCTTTATATCAAACCTTTCTCGGCAGTGGTGCTGGAGGATTTTTACGTGCTTGACAGGCAGCACGATACTTTGGTGAATACACCAAAGCTTACTGTCGATATCAACGGCTTTTCATTGGTATCGAGTATCAAAAACAGGCAGCTTGACCTAAGCCTGATACAACTGGATAATGGTTCGGTTTATTTGAAAAAACTGAAAGACAGTACCAGCAACCTCAAATTCCTGACCGACTATTTCAGTTCACCGGATACCATTAAAACAAAAACAAAGGGCAAACCCTGGATCATCGTCTTTGAAAAAATAGCGGTCAATAATCTTCATTTCCGGTATAAAAACTTCCTGGTCGACACGCTTGTGAAGCAGGTAAATTTTGATGATGTCGACGTTAAAAATTTCAGCACCGTAGTAACCGATATGGATATTGCCCATCACCTGTTTAAAGGCAAGGTGAGCCATCTCACGTTCCGGGAAAAAAGCGGGTTTTACCTCAAGGAACTTAGCGGCAATGCCACAGTGGATACCAACCAGATACTGGTGCAGAATATGCACGTACAGACTGCCCATTCGGACCTGAAAAATTATTTCAGGATGAAATTTAAATCTTTTGATGATCTGAGCGATCATATCGACGATAGGGTATACATGGATGGTGATTTCAAAAATTCGCAGATCGCATCAAGCGACATTGCTTATTTTACTGACGGATTAGAAGGTGTAAAGTTTGATCTTGGGCTTGACGGGCGTATAAAAGGATACGTCAATAACCTGAAGGCCAAAAATTTGCTGATTACCGGTGGACAGGCTACTTACGTAAAAGGCGATTTCAATTTAAAAGGTCTGCCTGATTGGGAGAATACATTTTTGGAACTAAAATTTGAGCAGGTAGCCACCAACAAAAAAGACCTGGATTTTTTATACAGCAACTTTACAGGAAAGCCAACTGCAAAAGTGCCGGACGTGATTGCCAAATTCGGACAGGTTAATTTTACAGGAAGGTTTACCGGGTTACAAAATGATTTTGTGGCTTACGGCACTTTTAAAACCAAACTGGGACGCTTCGACTCGGATGTTAACCTGAAAATTGGCAAGAACGGGATTCCAGCCTATAGCGGCAAAATAACTACTTACAATTTTGACCTGGGCACATTGATAGATGAAAGCGACCTGGGTCGCACTACTATGGTTGCCAATGTGACCGGCAGTGGCGATGAGGTTAAAAATCTGAGTGAAAAGCTGGATGCCAGTATCAAAAATATCAGCTTTAAAGGCTATAATTATAGCAATGTTAAGCTGAATGGTACTTTCAGAAAAAAACTGGCCAATGCGAAAATAACCATTGATGACAGCAATATTAAACTGGATGCCAGCGGCAGCATAGACCTTAACCCTAAATTACCGGTTTACAATTTTGATGCAGATATTACTGATGCCAAACTGCACACGCTTAAGCTGTTAAAGGATACGATCACTCTTACTACTAAAATAAATACTGATTTCAGCGGCAATACATTGAGTAATTTCCAGGGGCATGTATTATTGTCGCCGGTTAGAATAGTTGATCCGAGAAATAATTATGTGGTTGATTCTGTTTACTTGGCTGCCAGCGGGATGGGCCATGTGCGCGAGATCAACCTGAGATCGGATATTGCAGATGGCAGCATAAAGGGAGATTATGACCTGGCCACCCTGCCTTCCTATTTTAAAACCATCTTAAAAAAATATGTTCCTTCGCTAAAAACGGAGATTGTAACCCCCAAGCCGCAGCAATTCTCGTTCAACCTGAAACTTAAAAACCTCGACCCATTTTTGGCCATGTATATGCCCGAGCTAAAAGTACCGGACCAGGGGACCTTTGTAGGGGAATTTAACTCGCAAAATAAAACGGCAACACTCACCGGGCTGATTAAGACTTTCCAATTTGGCAAGACTGTTTTTCATGATTTTATTATTGACGAGAACACGACAGACAATGACCTGGAGTTGAATATTTCATTGAGCCGCATCAACTTTACCGATAGCCTGTTTGTGAAAAATATAAACATTGCCAATTTTTTGCGAAAAGACAGTCTTAATTTCAACGTAAAGCTGGCTGATAAAGACGCTACCAACCAGCTCGACCTTTATGGTTTGGTACAGTTTGGACGTGACACCACGGCCAGGTTATCTCTTCTGCCGTCGGATGTAATACTGGAACATCAGAACTGGCGGATAACGGAAAAGGTGAAGATTAAATTGCTTGACGGGAAGACACAGGTATCGGGCTTTGAACTTTCAAACGGCGGTCAGAAGGTAAAAATCAACGGTTTTGTTTCAGATAACCCTAAGGATCAGTTAAAGATCGAATTTGAAAAATTCAGGATGTCGACACTCGATCAGCTGACCAAATCAGCCGATGTGAAACTGAATGGCACCATGAACGGTGATGTATTACTTAGCGGAGTTACCAAATCGCCCATATTTGACTCATACCTGGCCGTCGATTCCTTTATGATGAACAAAACCCTGATCGGTGATGTAAAAATAGCCTCATCGTTGGACAGCAGCCGTACCCGCGCAAATGCAAAAATGAACATCGTCAACCGGGGATTAGAAACCATGAATATCGAGGGGGCCTACCTGATAGATAAATATTCGGGAGGCCGGCTTGATTTTGATGTAAAGATGAACCAAACGGAAGCGATCATCCTGGAGCCATTTGTGAAAGACCTTGTGTCTAATCTCAAGGGTACTATATCAAGTGACCTGAAATTGTCCGGCGATGTATCCAATCCGCAATTTAACGGTGATATTACGCTGGGTAATGTTGGGGTAACGGTGAACTATTTAAAAACAGCCTACACGGTAAGTAACAAACTGACCGTAACCAATAGTGTGGTTAATGTAGATAATATGGTATTGAAGGATATCCGCGGGGGGCAAGCCACGGCCACAGGTAAGATCGACCTGACCGACCTGGCTAACCCTGATATTGAAGTGGTAGTGAATGCCAAAAACTTTATGGCGCTGAATACCACCTTTAAGGATAACCGCATTTATTATGGTACGGCTTATGGCACCGGGCGTTTTAGCTTCAGCGGCCCTACTGATAATATGAGCATCGATATCAAAGCCAAAACCGAAGCGGGAACGGTATTCAATATCCCGCTTAATACCTCATCCGTAGCAGAAGATTATGATTTCATTAGGTTTGTAAGTCATAAAGATACCGCTAAGGCTGTTGCTAAAACAAGGGCATTTAATGGTATTACCCTGAACTTCGATCTGAGTGTTGATGAAAAGAGTTTAGTAAAAATCACTACAAACTATGGTAAGCTCGAAGGAACCGGGGTGGCTAATAACCTCAAACTGAACATCAGCAGCCTGGGCGATTTTACCATGTTCGGGGATTTCCTGATCAGTACGGGCAAATTTGAATTTATTGCAAAGGATGTGATCAGCAAGAATTTCCAGGTGACGCAGGGCGGTACCATCCGGTGGACAGGGAACCCTAACAATGCCGAAATTAACATGCGGGCCATATATGAGGTGCGTACCGATATCAAGGATCTTTATACCGCTGCGGGCATCAGCTTACCATCATCCGAACAGGTATTGGTACAGGCCGACCTGATCTTAACCAAATCGTTATTGCAGCCAACCATTGATTTTGATTTTAATTTCCCTACCGACCCTTCCGTAAAAGACAATTTGGGCACCTATCTGAATGATTATAACAATCGCAGCCAGCAGGCCTTAAGTATTATCGTGACGAGAAGGTTTAGCCCCGGGAACGGCAATGGTGCCCTTGCTACACAAACACTGAATACGGCAGGGGAAGCAGTGAGCGAGTTTGCGTTCAATAAGCTAAACACCTTGATATCTCAGTCAAATACCATCAAAACCCTCGACCTGAACATACGCTATATCAATGATGCCAGCGCCTCGTTAAGGTTATTTAATGAGCGGATAGTGCTGAGCGGCAGCCTGTACTCTACTGCAAATAATACCAATGATATCTTTAATAACAGCGCGAGCTTATTTAATAACTCAAATTTTACCAACCTGTCAAAAGACTTTAGTGCACAGTACCTTATTAGTAAGAATGGCAACCTGACCGCACGCTACTCTTACCGTCTTTTGAACGGTAACGTTTTAAATACCATTGACCCTGCACTGACAGCGCAATATGTAAACGGTATCGGTCTGATCTATCAAAGAGATTTTGATACTTTCGGCGAGTTTATAAGACATATGTTTATGTTTGGACGGAGCAGAAGACGTCAGCCGATAACTCCCACCGCTCAACCAGCCAATATCCCACCGGGATCAAGCTCGGGCGGCGGTGGTAGCGGCGTTAGCGGAAAAAATGATGACAATGATTAATGGTCGCGCAGGATAGCGTGATCCATTTTATCCCTTTTGGTTTTCAGGTAAGCTTCGTTATGTGGGTTGGGTACTATCTCAATGGGAACATTTTCAACTACTTCAAGTCCGTAGCCTATCAACCCAGCTCTCTTTTTAGGATTATTGGTCATCAGCCTCATTTTTGATATACCGAGGCTGCGCAGAATTTGGGCACCGATACCATAATCGCGCTGATCCATTTTAAATCCGAGTTTGATATTGGCTTCAACGGTATCCAGACCGTTCTCCTGCAAATGATAGGCACGCAATTTATTGATCAGGCCAATTCCACGGCCTTCCTGGTTCATGTATACCACTACGCCCTTACCTTCGTTACTGATCATCTCCATCGCCTTGTGTAATTGCGGACCGCAATCGCAACGGCATGAGCCAAAAATATCCCCTGTAACACATGAGCTATGCACACGTACCAAAACAGGCTCGTCAGGTTCCCAGCTTCCTTTTACCAAAGCCAGGTGGTGTTCGCCGGTATCCAATTGGGTATAGGCGATCATATCAAAATCACCCCATTCGGTAGGCATTTTAACCGCTATTTCTTTATGGATCAATGTTTCGGCGGTCAGGCGGTATTCGATCAGGTCTTTTATAGATATTATTTTAAGATCGAACTCCTTCGCCATCATTAGCAGATCGGGCAGGCGGGCCATTTCACCATCTTCCTTAATGATCTCACAGATAACTCCTGCCGGCTCAAAACCAGCTAACACAGACAGGTCGATAGCTGCTTCGGTATGGCCTGTGCGACGCAAAACACCACCATCCTTAGCAATCAGCGGGAAGATATGGCCGGGACGCCCCAGGTCAGCGGGCATAGTAGCCGGATCGATCAATGAAAGAACCGTCTTTGAACGGTCTGATGCCGAAATACCAGTAGTACACCCCTCAAGCAAATCAACAGAAACTGTAAAATTGGTTTCGTGCGAGGTGGTATTATTGCTCACCATAGGCTCCAACTCCAGTTCTTTCGCGCGCTGTGCAGTGATGGGTGCACACACCAGTCCCCTGCCGTGGCGTATCATAAAATTAATAGTTTCCGGAGTGGCATTATGTGCCGCCGTTAAAGAGTCGCATTCATTTTCGCGGTCTTCATCATCAACAACTATAATGGTTTTTCCGGCCTTGATGGCTTCTATTGCTTCCTGTATGGTATTCAGCATTGTATGGATATCAGTGGGTGATATGGCTAAGTAAAGCCAAATATGCATTTTTTATGTTATACAAAGTTAACCGATAACACCTTCATTACGGTCGGATATTTGTAAAAGTTGCTTTGTGGTTTGTTGTATTGGTTATAAAGGTTGGAATGGTAGTAACATACTTTATAAATTACTACAACCTTTTTAACATCTCCAACTTTTACAACCCTTTCAACTTCTTATAACATCTTCAACTTTACAACACTTTCAACTTATTCCTTCCTCCTTATCAATTTATTAAAGATCCGCTTATAGGCTTCCATATCAAACAATGCAGAATCGTTGGCGGCTTTGTAGGACAGGAAAATACCGATGGGGGTTAATACGATAATAGCTATCCAGGTACCAACGATGGGCGACAGGTCGCCTTGCTTGGCTGATTTTTCTCCTATCGTCCAGATGATATAATAAATAAGGAAAAATATCACTGATACTACAATAGGCATACCCAAACCGCCCTTTCGGATGATGGCTCCCAGGGGTGCACCGATCAGGAACAGGGCAATGCACGCTGCAGACAGGGTAAACTTTTTCTGGTATTCAATATCATACCTGCGCGTGTTAAGGGAAGCATCCTTATACATATCAGCACGATTTTTTACAAGATCGTTGATGGTACGCACTTCATTAGAGGCATTCATTAAGGTAGTAGCCTGTTGCTGCAGGCTTAATCCATCCAATGCACTATTCTTCTTAAAAGGAACGGATTTAATGCCTGAAGGCGCTTTTGAGGGTATTCCAAAATATTTGATATAGGGCGAAAAGAGCCTGAAGTTGACCAGGAGGGTGCTGTCTGTTTGCCGCCGGGTAGAATCGCCAAAGTATTTTAATTGTTTCAGGTCCATCATCTGCGCGGCTGTTCTGAATAAATTTTCATCCGTGCGCTTCAGTTTCATAAAGGAAAGATCAAACTTCTGCTCTGTTGTTTTAAAACGGAAACGGGTGAACCTTTGCCTCCCTTCAAAGCTTTTCTCGCCGGGCTGTTCTTCATAAGTTACGCCATCTGTTAATTTCATCACCAGGAACTGGTTATCCATAGTGCGATACATCCTGCCCTCCTTTGCCAACAAAACATTGGTATTATTATCAGCCTCATTTTTGGTATAGATGATCACATTATGCAACGTCTGGCCATCAGCATCCTTCTTACCTACACGAATGGTATGGTCTGGAAAACTATTACTAAATACGCCTTCAGGCAATAAGTTGGCTGATTTCTGCTGTCTTACGTCATACAACAGGGCATAATATTTCCGGTTGGCAATGGGGAGCATATTGTCCGAAAAAAAGAATGCACCTATGCTTAATATAGTTACGACAAGGATCATGGGATACATGGCCCGACTTAAGGAAACTCCGGCTGATTTTATTGCTACCAGTTCATAATTCTCACCAAGTGCGCCATAGGTCA
>JBEHXM010000143.1:0-11987 GCA_048498695.1 Bacteroidota bacterium | reverse complement strand
TGCGCCGCGACCATCTCCACCGTGCGGAGCGTGCGGCTCTCGCCGCCGAGCTCCTCTTCGATCCGCGAGATCTCGACGCGCGGCAGCCACCCCATCGCGAGCTGACACATCTTCACGCGGTCCTCGTACGGCGCGAGCGACTTCGCGAACGGATGCTGGAACGTCGGCACGACGAGGATGCGGTCGACCTCGAAGCGCGCATGAACGACCGCCAGCGCGAGCACGTGCGCGAGGTGCGGCGGGTTGAAGCTGCCCCCGAAGATCGCGATCATTCCGCGCGCACCTTCCGCTTGGCCAAGCGCGCGCCGTGCAGCACCACTTCTTTGCGGCGCAGCGCGGCCATTAACGCAGGCAACTCCGCGCGCAAGGCACTCGCATCAATCGCGTACGCCAACACATGAGCGGCCGCAGCACTCGCAGCCGCAGCTGCCGATGGGGACGCGCTTGCAGCCGTGGGGTTGGCTGCGGTCGTGGCCGCAAGCGCTGAGGTGGGGTCGACAAATGCGATTTGCAACACCTCGAGTTGTGGTCGATACGACGAGTGAGTGACAAACTCGGAGTCCAAACCGATGGCGGTGTTGACCGCCTCCAACTGCTTCAGCAGAGCGTGCAGCTGCTTGGGGGTGGCGATCCAATCGCGCGACCGAACAGCCCCATACGACAACACTGAAGGCGACTCAGAAGCCTGAGCGGTTAACTCGGGCTCGGATTTGGTGTCGCCAACAGCGCCAGGCATGACCGTCGCCGTCGCCGGTGCCGTCGCAAACGATGCGGAGGGGACGGCCGGAGCCGGAGACGGAGCCTGCGCCAAACCTGCAGGGCGGATGGGAGTGGAGAGCGTCGGGACAGCGACGCGCGGGACGAGCAACGACTTGACGCGCGGGGCTGGCGGCTCAGGAAACAGACTGAGCGGATCGGGGAGTTCCGTGTGTGGGTCTGCACCGCGAGCGCTGGACTTGCGCATTGCCGCGGCTGAGGCCGTACTGAACGCCGCTGTGGCAGAGCCGGGGCGGTGAATCAGTTCGCCGTCGCGCTCGAACAGCCGATACGCTGCACTGCCGTCGCGCGATTTGAATTTGTCCGCATCATCTTTTGTCCACCAGTCGCGCAGGCTTCCATCGGCATCAAACTGACGACCCTGGTCGTCAAAGCCGTGGGTCATTTCGTGACCGATAACTGCACCGATTCCACCATAGTTGACAGCATCATCGGCCTTGAAATCAAAGAACGGGAATTGTAATATGCCTGCCGGGAAAACGATCTCGTTATTGGTAGGGCTATAGTAGGCGTTCACAGTCGGCGGACTCATACCCCAGCGGGTTTTATCCACCGGTTTGCCCAACTGGCTGATATTATAATTGTATCTCCAAACCGATATACGGCGCAGGTTGCCTTCGTAATCATTCCTGTTAATATCAAGACCGGCATATTGCTGCCATTTATCAGGGTAGCCTATCTTCACGGTAAAGGCAGCCAATTTTTTTAGCGCTTTGGCTTTGGTTTCGGCACTCATCCAATCCAGGTGCTGTATGCGTTCGCCCAAGGTTACTTTCAGGTTATTCACCAAACTAACCATGTATTGCTTGGCCGCTGGGGTAAAGTATTTTTCTACATATAGCTGGCCCAGCAGTTCGCCCAGGCTGCCATCCACTAAACCAGACATACGTTCGTTGCGCGGGGTTTGTACCTTTTGCCCGCTCAAAGCACTGCTGTATTCAAAGTTTGCTTTTACAAAGGGTGAGCTCAGGGCACTGGCCGAACCTTTTAAAATATTCCATTGCAAATAAACTTTCCAGTCAGCCACAGGAGTAGCTGCTAATAAAGCATCCGCAGCTTTGTAAAACTCAGGGTTGCTCACGATCACTGTATCCTGGCCATTAACCTTCATCAAAGGCATCAGTTTCGACCAATCCAGATGGGGTGTTGATTTATCAAAATCAGCAACAGAAAATTTGTTGTAAGTTTTATTCGGGTCGCGCATGGCTACCCGGCTCAGCTGGGCTTTTGCCAATGCAGTTTCTATGGTAAATATAGTTGCCGCATTTTTTTCAGCATCTACCTCGCTTGTTCCTGTGAGCGTAAACAAAGTAACGATGTAATGCTTATAGGCTTCCTGTACCTTTTTTGTGCGGGCATCATCTTTTAAATAATAATCCCTGTCGGGCAGGCTTGTTCCGCCTTGTCCAAACTGCACAATATTTACAGTAGGGCGTTTGGAGTCCTGGCCAACGCCAAAACCGAACAAGGGGCTACCTTCGCCATTTACACGCTGATAAACGATTTCGCTGATCACACCATTCAAATCAGCCACTTTGCTGATCCGGTCCAGGTCTGGCTTTATCGGATCAAAACCACGTTTTTCAATAGCCAGGCTGTCCATACCGCTGGCGTAAAGGTCGCCTACACGTTGTTTCAGGCTGCCTTTGGGCTGACCGGGTGCTTTGCTTACTTCATTCAGCAAACCCAATAACTTGTCCGTATTTTCCTGGTGAAGGATATTGAAACTTCCCCAGCGTGTTTCTTTTGCAGGGATAGCATTTTGTTTGATCCATGCACCATTGGCATATTCAAAAAAGTTATCACCGGGTTTAACAGACAGATCCATGTTTGCAGGATCAATAAATTTGGCAGGAGGGCCGTCAGTATTTTTTTTACTGCCATCAGGCGTAAAAGCTGCGGCAGTCAGGATCACAGCCCCTGAAAGCATGAGGTTCGTAAACTTTAATTTCATATCAGTTAATTGAGAAAGGGTGAAGGTAATAAATTACTCCTGATAGATGCAAAAACGAGAAGAAAAGCTTACCGGTTAAACCAGCCTATTAATGCCAGAAGGCCAAGCCTTCTTAGCAGGATATCCCAGAATTTATGGACAGACAGCGATTTCATGTTTATTTGGTGTAGTCTATATAATAACTTTTGAATTGTAAAATTATTGTGATGGTGCCCGGCAAATAGTTCGTAGTTCATGGTTCATGGGTTTTCAATGAACTATCAATTATGAACCATGAACTATTCGGTGAATTCGCTATTTTTGCAGGCTATGAGTATTTCTAAAACATATCAGCCTAAAGAAGCAGAAGATAAATGGTATAGCTATTGGTTAGCGCACAAGTTTTTCAGGTCGGTGCCTGACGAACGTGAGCCTTATACCATAGTCATTCCACCGCCAAATGTTACCGGCGTTTTGCACATGGGCCATATGCTGAACAATACTATACAGGATGTGCTGATACGCCGTGCCCGCATGAAAGGCAAAAATGCCTGCTGGGTACCCGGTACCGATCATGCCAGTATCGCCACTGAAGCTAAGGTGGTAGCTATGCTGAAAGAAAGGGGCATCAACAAAAAAGATATTAGTCGGGAAGAGTTTCTGAAATATGCCTGGGAGTGGAAAGAGAAATACGGTGGCATCATACTCGAACAATTAAAAAAGCTGGGCGCATCATGCGATTGGGACCGTACCCGTTTCACCATGGACGAAGACCTTTCGGAAGCGGTAATCGATACCTTTATTCACCTTTATAAAAAAGGCTGGATCTACCGTGGCGTGCGAATGGTAAACTGGGACCCGCAGGGGAAAACTGCGGTAAGTGATGAGGAAGTTAACCGTAAGGAAGTAAATCAGAAGCTGTATTATATCAAATATCGCGTGGTAGACGGCGTGGGGCGTGACGATGGTCAATATCTTACCATTGCGACCACAAGACCAGAGACGATCATGGCGGATACTGCCATCTGTATCAATCCTAATGATGAACGGTATACCCATTTGCATGGTAAAAAAGCCATCATCCCATTGATCAACAGAGAAATCCCCATTATCCTGGATGACTACGTGACGATGGATTTCGGTACCGGCTGTTTAAAAGTTACACCGGCACATGATCTGAATGACTATCAATTGGGCCAGAAACATCATTTACCGGTTATTGATATTCTGAATGATGATGGAACGCTGAATGAGAATGCGCAAATATTAATTGGTGAAGACCGCTTTGCCGCGCGTAAAAAAATAATTCCCCTGCTGGAAGATGCGCAGCAACTGGAAAAAATAGAAGATTATAAATCGCAGATCGGTTTTTCAGAACGGACAGATGCGGTGATTGAGCCAAAACTTTCCATGCAATGGTTTTGTAAAATGGAGCAAATGGCTAAGCCTGCTCTGGACTATGTATTGAAAGGCGATATCAAACTGATCCCGGATAAGTTCATCAATACCTACCGTCACTGGATGGAAAATGTGCACGACTGGACCATTAGTCGCCAGCTTTGGTGGGGGCAGCAGATACCTGCCTGGTATTTACCCAATGGTGAATATGTTGTAGCGAAAAATATAGAAGAGGCATTAGAAATTGCAAAAGAAAAGACTCAAAACTCAAAACTCACCACTCAGGACTTGAAACAAGAAGAAGACGTAGTAGATACCTGGTTCTCTTCATGGTTGTGGCCTATATCGGTATTTGATGGATTTAAAGACCCTAATAATGCGGATATCAATTACTATTATCCAACCAACGACCTGGTAACTGCACCCGAGATATTATTCTTCTGGGTGGCCAGGATGATCATGGCCGGGCATGAGTTCAGGGGCGAACTACCATTCAGGAATGTTTACCTGACGGGGATAGTGCGTGATAAGCTGGGCCGTAAAATGTCAAAATCATTAGGCAACTCACCTGATCCGCTGGGGTTGATAGAAAAGTATGGCGCTGATGGGGTGAGAGTGGGTATGCTATTAAGTTCACCCGCAGGGAATGATCTGATGTTTGATGAAGATCATTGTTTACAGGGGCGCAACTTTTGGAATAAGGTATGGAATGCCTTCCTGTTAGTTAAGGGATGGGAAGTTGACGAGAAACTTGAAAACCCTAATAAAGTAGCTATAAGTTGGTTCAGGAGCCGCTTTAGCCAGGCATTGGCCGAAATAGAAAGTAACTTTGCACAGTTCAGGTTATCAGAGGCTTTAATGTCAACCTATAAATTGGTGTGGGATGATTTTTGCGCCTGGTACCTGGAAATGATAAAGCCCGCTTATGGCAGCCCCATTGATAAAGAAACTTACCAACACACCGTTGCTTTTTTTGAGGATGTATTGAGGATATTGCATCCCTTTATGCCTTTTATCACCGAAGAGCTATGGCATGATGAGCTTTTTGGCGAACGGAGTGAAATGGATTGCTGTATAGTTGCCCAATTGCCGGAATTTGAGCAATTAAATGCCCGTTTGCTTCAAGAAATGGAAATAGTAAAACAGGTAATAACCGATATTCGTAACACCCGCAACAATAAACAAATATCACCAAAGGAGGCTTTGGGTTTATCTGTAAAAATAAATTCAGAGATCAACTACAGCCACTATGAAACCATTATCCGTAAGATGGCTAATATTAACCAATTTGAAATGGTTAACGAAAAGGTAAATGGCGCTGTCAGTTTTATTGTATCTAAAGATGAGTTTTATATACCGCTGACTGAGAATATTGATCCTGCAGCAGAAACGGAAAGGTTAAATAAAGAGAAAGAATATTTACACGGATTTTTAAAGTCTGTAGACGCAAAACTGGGTAACGAGCGTTTTATGAACAATGCCAAACCCGAGATTATTGAGAACGAACTGAAGAAAAAGGCTGATGCAGAAACTAAGTTGAAAATTATTCAGGAAAACCTGGCGTCTTTGGCAAACTAATTGTGAATAACATGGTATTATCTTGAAAAGTTAATGCTTGTTAATATAACCAGGCATCGTACTTTTAAGTACAATTTTAATGCAATGGTAAAGCCCCTGTAATGAATAAAGATGTAGGTTTTTTTAACTTCTCCGTAAATAAAATACTAACTAAGGAACAATCAATACTTGACCAGGCACGCATACGCCTGTTATATTACGGTTTATGGCTTGGTATTATCGCTATCACGGCTATACTGGCCAATCTTTATATTGAACATCGCTATATACTTACCTTCAGCACAAGTATGCTGCTGCTAAGCTTTGTTATACTTTTCAAATATTTAACATTCAGGCCCCGGTTCACCATCATATCGCATATTATGCTGGTGCTGGCCACCATGGTGAACCTGAGTAATGTATTTATTACACTTCAAAATGTAGATATTGTAACTGCCCAGATCACCTTCCTGATCATTGTGTTTAGTTTTTATATGCTTGGACAAACCTGCGGCCTGTTTTACTCGCTGGTAAATCTGATCCCCATTCTGATATTTTTAGTGCTGGAGTACGATAATGATTACTTTATAACCGTAAAGCCAAAAGAAGTTGATCAATCCACAATGATCATCACCATATTTGCCAATTTTATTTTAATAATGTTTATTCAAAATCATTTTTATACGGCATTTGTCGAAAATATAAAGCAATTAAGAGCAACGGCTGAAGAACGGGGTAATTTGAACGTAGAGTTTGAAAAAGTAATAGAAAAGGCAGAAAAATCGTCGCAGGCTAAGTCTGAGTTTCTTTCCACCATGTCGCACGAGATACGTACTCCCCTTAATGCAGTAATAGGGATGACCAACTTGTTGATGATGGGCAGCCCCAGGCCCGATCAGAAAGATAACCTGGATATATTAAAATTCTCGGCCAATAACCTTCTGGCGCTGGTAAATGATGTGCTCGATTTTAATAAGATTGAATCGGGTAAGGTGGTGTTTGAAAGCATAAAATTCAACCTTGCCGAGTTATTGCAAAATGTTTGCGGTGGGCAACGACTTAAAGCAGAAGAAAAAGGCCTCGATTTTAAATTAGAGGTAGATGATAATTTAAATAACAGGGATATTTTTGGCGATCCTACCCGTTTGAGCCAGATCATCTTTAACCTGATAAGCAATGCTATCAAATTTACGCACACCGGGACAGTTTGGGTAAAAGTTAATCAACAGGAGGATCGCCATAATACAGTTACTGTTAATTTTTGTGTAAAGGATACCGGCATAGGTATTGAAAAAGAAAATCTTGATGCCATATTTGAACCTTTTACACAGGAATCAATAACCACTACCCGCCAGTATGGCGGAACGGGATTGGGCCTTGCTATAGTTAAGCGCCTGTTGGAACTCCAGGGCCTGCAGATGAAGGTTTTAAGTTTACCCGGAAGAGGATCTGAATTCTCATTTAACATGGAATTTGCAGTTCCTACGGAACCTGTTGTGGAGCCAGCTGAAAAGCAACCATTGGTATTAGGAAATACAGACAATCTGAGCAACGTACGAGTGCTGATAGCTGAAGACAATATGGTAAACGTAATGCTGATGAAGAAACTATTTTCGAAATGGGGCATTACACCTACCATTGCCGAAAATGGCGAAAGGGCAATAGAAATGGTTCAGTACGGCAACTTTGATATAATATTGATGGACCTGCAAATGCCGATATTGAACGGCTTTGACGCAGCTATTGAGATCAGGAAAATGCGCGATCCTAAAAAAGCCAATACGCCTATCATCGCTTTAACAGCATCGGCATTGTTTGATATTAAAGAGCGGGTTTTCAGTTCGGGCATGAATGATTATGTTTCCAAGCCGTTTAAGCCTGATGAACTGCGCGAAAAAATGCAGAGCCTGGTGACTACCGTTAGTTAAATCCCGATATTTTTATAATCCGGCAGGTCGTCAATGAACTGGTACTTTTGATTTATAAAATCAATGCGACAGTAGTAATGCTTTAGTCCGTTGCTCACCGCCAATAATCCTACCTTGTGTACCATGTTATACCGGGCCACCTGGTCAAATACTTTTTGATCAATGGTAACAGAAGGCGCTTTACACTCTATTAACAATATCTTTTCGCCTGAAGGGTTAAACACCACAATGTCCGTCCGTTTTGCATTACCATGAAGCTTTAAGCCACCTTCCAGTTTGATCAAAGTTTTGGGATAGCCTTTTTGATTAATGAGGTATTGTACAAAATGCTGCCTTACCCATTCCTCGGGAGTGATAATAATATGCTTTTTGCGGATACTATCAAACAAGGTCAGCTGCCCATTGTGCTCAATGATCTTGAAGGGATAAGGCGGTAATTGCAGCGGCTGGAGCATGGACAAATTTAGTTGATTGGGTTGATTAAGTTGGAGTAAGTTGATTAAGTTAGAATAATTAATTCATTTTATCCGCTTAACTCAATTAACCTATATAACCACTACAACTACACAACTAATCCAACCCAAAATCACTAATTTTGAAAACCCATATGACTGCCGAAGATATTTTAAAAGACCTCAAAAATCGTAAGTATAAACCACTTTACCTGCTGCATGGTGAAGAGCCTTATTATATTGACCAGGTAAGTAATTTTGCTGAACATCAGTTATTGCCTGAGGCGGAGAAAGGTTTTAACCAAACCGTACTGTATGGTAAAGATACCGAAGTAATGACGGTATTGAACGCAGCCAAACGTTACCCGATGATGGCCGAATACCAGGTGGTTTTGGTGAAAGAGGCACAGGACATGAAATGGGGAAAGGATGATGATGATAAAAAGAGCATCAATCCATTATTGAGTTACCTGGAAAACCCTTTACCAAGCACCATCCTTGTTTTTTGTTATAAATATGGCAAGTTTGATAAACGGAAAAAGACTTATAAGGCTATTGAGAAAAACGGGGTTATTTTTGAATCAACCTCATTATATGATAGTAAAATACCGGGTTGGATAGAAGGATTTGTTGGCGGTAAAGGTTATAAGATCGATCCCCAGGCTTCAGCTATGCTGGCTGAATATCTTGGTAATGATTTATCCAAAATAGCCAACGAGATGGAAAAGCTGATGCTCAATGTACCGGCCGGGCAAACTATCACGATGCAGCATGTTCAGGATAATATCGGTATCAGCAAGGAGTATAATGTTTTTGAGCTACAGTCGGCATTAAGCCGTAAAGATCCTTTTAAAGTCAACCAGATCATCAATTATTTTGAGGCTAATCCAAAAGCCAACCCAATTGTACTCGTGTTGGGCAATCTGAATAACTTTTTTAGTAAAGTATTACTATATCATTATGCAAAAGACCGGTCGCCGCAAAATCTTGCCCGGGAGTTGGGTGTGAGCCCCTATTTTTTAAAAGATTACGAACTGGCTGCCCGCAGTTATAACTACGGAAAAACCATGCAAATCATCAGTTTACTGCGCGAATATGACCTGAAAAGTAAAGGAGTAGAGTCCAATGCTGAAAACGGCGAGTTAATGAAGGAATTAATGTTTAAAATTCTTCATTAATTTAAAAACATACCTAAATATTTATTGTTATAAACGCAAATAGGTGGCTTAAACAAGGGCTATATATTTTTTTTATAAATTAATTTATAATTTATTCCTGTTAAATAAAAAATGTGCACCTTTACTATTAACTCCCATTGGCGTTGCAAAGTGATGTTAAGCACTGCATCTTAACTTATTTAAAAACTTAATTAATGAACATTTTCGTAGGAAGCCTTCCTTTTAAGATAGAGGAAGCAGATTTAAAAGAACTTTTCGAAGCATTTGGAGAAGTTAACTCTGTTAAAATTATCAGTGACAGGGAAACAGGCAGAAGCAAAGGCTTTGGCTTTGTTGAGATGGCAGATGATGAGGCAGCAAACAAAGCGATTGCTGAATTGAATGGGAGTGAAGTTGCCGGCAGAAACATCGTTGTAAACCAGGCTGAAGACAAAAAGCCAAGAGATAACAACAGAGGTTTTGGCGGCGGCGGTCGTGGCGGTTACTCAGGCGGTGGCGGTGGTGGTTATTCAAGAGATAACCGTCGCAGCAGATAATTTTAAACAAACACAAAGCGCCATACTTTCGGGTATGGCGCTTATATATTTTTGAAGTATAAAATACTTCTTCGTAGTACGTACGTGTGTTTTTGGTATCCTTTATATCAGCTCATACTCTGAGTCTTAAGGCTACTGAACGTACCAGTGCTTGAATCAATCTCGGATCAATTGAGGTATCGCCGTCTTTTAGTACCCAGGCTCCGTTTGTTTCTTTTTTCAATTCCAGTTTCTCACCATCCAGCATTAGTTCCAGCTCAGTAGTGTACTGGTTAATCAACCTGCTGTTGATGATCTGATACGCGTAATCGGTATCATTAAATGTCATTCGTAACGGTAATCCCATATGCTTTATCCTCTACGTAAAGATAAGCTTGTTGTCGAGATTGCAATTATGTTGATAAGATGAAATTTATCCACAATTGGCGTAATTTTGTTGATAAATAAACTAGAACAAAAATGGTGTTTTTATAAAAAATGCATTTTGAATACAGATTTAAAGATTTCTTCCCCGATAAACCTGTTTTTACATCATTAAAATTAACTAAAACTACAATAAACTGATTTTCAATCTGTTATGTCTGTAGCGCAGTGTAGTACCGTGTAGTACACGCTACACCTGCATCCGGTTGGTAAATAAGTGTGTTAATGTGCTATCCGCATTTTTCTTTTTCCTTGCTTTTTCACAACTTTACTGCTCTTAAATCAGGATCAAATGAACTATTGGTTAGTTAAATCAGAACCGCATAAATATAGCTGGGACAAATTCAACCAGGATGGCCGCACTTTTTGGGATGGCGTGCGCAATTACCAGGCACGTAATAACCTGAGGGGAATGAAAGAATGCGACCCGGTATTGTTTTACCATAGCAATGAGGGGAAGGAAATAGTGGGCATGGCCAAAGTAGCCAAAGAATTTTACCAGGACCCAACTACCACCGATCCTAACTGGGTAGTGGTTGATCTTGTCCCTGTAGAGTCATTAAAAAAACCCGTTACCCTTGAGCAGGTTAAAGCTGATCCGAAATTACAGGAGATTCACCTGGTGCGCCAGGGCCGTTTGTCGGTGATATCACTTCGCCCAGAAGAGTTTGACCGGATATTAGAAATGTCAAACAGCTGATGAAATATAGGGGCATGCGGTCACTTATCAGTAGAACCGCCATATTATTCGCTTTTATTTTTTGCATCAATTCAGCCAAAGCACAAACCGGCTTTAAAGGACTGGAAAATCTGTTTACTACCCCCGCTAACTATATTATTTATCATACCGATCACCCACCGGTAATTGATGGGAACATTAATGAATTGACGTGGCAGCAGACGCCCTGGACAAACGGATTTGTTGACATAGAAGGAGCAGCTAAACCAAAGCCAACCTATCCTACAAAAATGAAAATGCTGTGGGATGATACCTGCCTGTATATGGCTGTGCAGCTAACCGAACCCCAGGTATGGGCTACGCTGAAGCAACACGATGCTGTTATTTTTCATGATAACGACTTCGAGTTTTTTATTGATCCTTCCGGTACTACCCAGCCTTATTTTGAAGTAGAAGTAAATGCCTATAATACCATTTGGGATTTACTGCTCGCTAAAGCTTACCGCGACGGCGGCGCCCCGATCTCCAGTTGGGACGTAAGGGCCCTCAGATCAGCAGTAAAGATACAGGGTACTTTGAATGACCCATCCGACCAGGATGAAGGGTGGACTGTGGAAATGGCTATCCCTCTTAAATCAATCAGCCTTAACAACAGAGGTCAAGTGCCTCACGACGGGACTATATGGCGAGCCAATTTTTCGAGGGTGGAATGGGATACCAAAGTGGTTGACGGAAATTATGTCAAAATAAACGATAATACAGGAAAACCACATCCGGAGCATAATTGGGTTTGGACACCGCAGGGCTTAATCAATATGCATTTTCCCGAGCGATGGGGATACCTGCAATTCAGCAAACAGCCTGTTAATTCTGTAACGTTTAATTTGCCTTATGCAGAACTGCAGAAGCAATACTTATGGCTGGTTTATTATCGTCAGAAACAATGGTTAACAGAGCATCATACTTATGCAACCTCACTGCATGATCTGGGTATTGATGAGCATATCAGCATAACGAATAAAGACAATAATCTGAAACTGGAAGCTACAGACCATCAGTTTATGGCATTGATATCAGATAGTGAGAATAAAGTAACATGGACAATTGATCACCAGGGACTTGTTCT
>JBEHXM010000142.1:0-12006 GCA_048498695.1 Bacteroidota bacterium | reverse complement strand
CCCCCACAAAAAAGTTGAACCCTATAAAGCCTTTCCCGCCTATTTTTTTCCAAAGTTTAACCGGGTTACGCATGTGCACCAGGTAAGTTTGCATATAACCCTTAATCCACCTCGAGCGCTGACGTATCCAGTTAAATGGCTCGTTGTTTGCCTCTTCGTATGTGGTAGAGTTAATAATAGCCACCTTGTAACCCTTTGCATAAGCCCGTACACCTAAGTCGGCGTCCTCAGTTACATTGAAGGGGTCCCAGGCGCCCAGCTCGATCAGGTTTTCCATTTTAAAGTGATTACTGGTGCCTCCCAATGGGATCGGGATATCCAATGTATCCAGGCCGGGCAGCATATAATCAAACCAGTAAGAATACTCCAGGGTGAACATCCGGGTAAGGAAGTTCTCGTTACGGTTATAATAATTTAAGGCGCTTTGCACGCAGATGTAGTGTTCGGGCAGCTTATCGAACAAGGCTACCGCCTTTTTCAACTGATCGGTATCGGGGATATCTTCCGCATCATAAATAGTTAAATATTTACCGCGCGAGAAGTGAAGCCCGTAGTTACAAGCTTTTGGCTTGGTTTTGGGCATATGAAAAGGCACCACGATCACCTCAAAAATAGCCGGGAAATCGAGGTTGCGGACCGCATTCAGGGTCAGGTCGTCATCCTCTTCTATCAGCAGTTTAACGTCCAGTTTTTCACGCGGGTAATCAAGGCTTTGTAAGTTCCATATCAGTTTTTTGATCAGCTTATCTTCTTTATAAACGGGCAAAAGAATGGTATATACCGGTACTTCTTCATGCTCTACTTTTTTCAGATCTTCTTTAGTTACTGCCTGGTGCAGTTCAAAGCGGGAGCCTACCAGCGAAAGGAACAGTTTAAATATAATGGCGATCAGGAAAAACACGCTCATGGCCACATTAATAATGATGGTCACGGTTTTAAAGTTCAACACTAATCCTGTTGCTAAAAGCCCTAACAATAAAAAGAAAATAACAAGTTGTGGTGTGGTAAAAGTAACCAGCGCCGAACTGTCTACATCTCGGTTTAACAGCTCAAACACGGATGATTTAACATACCCGGTACCCAAAAGTTTATGGTTCATCCAGGTAATATCCAGGTCATCGGCCACAATAATTTCCGGCTCCAGGTCAAAGGTCAGCCTGATAAAATCCAAAAACAGGGTATTGGATGGATCGGCCATCAGAACCACTACTTTATCTTTTTCAATTCGTAAGGGCAGGGCTAAGTGTGCATCGGTAAATGCCAGTTCAACCTTATCCAATACTTCCCGGTCGTAGGCTTGTTCTCTGGCTGGTTTAAGTATATAACCCGCATTGGTTATTGACCGTTCGTAGTTCTTACGCGAGATATAGCCAAAATTCAGCGCTATCTTAAGAAAAGACATCTCTGAGCTGGCAGAAAATTTTTCGATCTTTTCCCGGTCACCTGGTGTTAGAAAACCATCATTAACCAAAAGCTCAGGAATTGAAATATTCATTGTGTTTTATAAAAGGGTGAAACCGGGTTTTAAGTGCCCCGGCATTGGTATAGCCGGGGTACTTAATATGAATATGTACTCAATGTATATTCAAATTGTCTGCTATCTATTCGTTAAACAATTCCTGCGACCTTTGAACTTTTGAACGTACATAAAGGAATGACATCAATATCAGCACCAGTATGCCAAGTAAAATGTACAAGTTATAGTTTTCCCAAAAACGTGTCAGAGAGCTCTTGGTATCCACATACTCCAGGTTTTCACTTGATTTGTTGATGTTGAACAGGTATTTGTTACCATTTACATCAGATACGCATACATTGCTTGACAGTGTCGACAACTGTTCGGTAATAGATTTGGATGCAGCTGTAAAGCCTTCGGCCAACTGCTGCCCGGTTGCGGTCAATACCAATACGGCGTTATTGCTGCGACCATAAAATATCTGGGCAAGCCCGTTTGATACCGAGTCGGACAGTGAGTAAACCGGCTTATTATTTTCATTATTGTATAAACGGAACTGCTTGTTAAAGCTTATCGGCGCATCAGGGAACAGGGCCATCAACTGGTCGTGCTGTGATAACAGCGCAATAATATTGTATTTCTTCAGGTCAGCTGCCTGTATCTGGTCTGAGTAGACAAACTCAGGGAAGTTATTTGAGTTGATATTGTTGTTCAATTCATAAATAATTTCACCCATTGCAGTAGCTGCATATTTTGCATATTCTTTAGTTACCACTATGCGGGTAGTACCTGTGTTAAACGCCTCCGGATATTGATAGAAGCTCAAATCATTGGTGATGAAAGGATTTTTTGATTCCAGGTATGATTTATCTACGTCGATCTCGGCGAAGAAATTGGTAAAGGCGTTGATACAATTACCGCTGCTTGGATATATCCTGAACTCGGCCTGTATGGTATTGTACTTATGGTGCTGGTAACGGTTGATGGTTACCGATGTATTTAATTTACCCGATGCATCTAACCTCTGACTGCTGATGAGCATACCATTCAGGTAGATGTTAAAGTAGCCGCGGTCACCCGGCGACAAGCTGCTATAGTTGGCTACAAAATGCAGCTCCACCTCTTTTGGTGTAAAGCTGAAATCACTGTTTTTGAAACTGTAAACGTTAGTTAACGAACCGATACCCGACATAAAGTTGGGTGCGCCGCCTACCTGCCTCAATGTTAACCTTGAGCGGTTCTCTTCAACGGTTCTGAAATAGTTGTTTTGGGCATTATCGATCAGCAGGAACTCACCAAATGATGAATTCAATATGTTCATGTTACCAAGGGTAGTAATTGATTTTTCATAACCAACATCATCTGCGCCGGTTATAAATAATATTTCGCCCGGTTCAGTAACTTTTGCGGTAGATTTTGAAGTATCCTCATAGCTTACCAAAGCTTTGCTCAGATAAAATAAACCCTGTTGTGCTTGTGGAGATACTTTTATTAATGCTTTTTTATCTGCAGGAAGGGCAGCCATGTTACCCACCTGGATATAGTTTTTTACACTATCAGGAAGTTTATCAGCTTCATAAACTTTGATGTCCCTGTTCATGGCTTTTTTCAGCCTTGAATAGGCCCAGGCTATCGCTTTCAGGTCATGCAGGGTTGGGTTTGCAGGATAAACGATCGCTCTTTTAGATTCAAAGCAATTGCTGATATTAACATTGTTAAAGAAGTTAGCATCAGTTTTTATCAATGACAGGTAAGAATAATCCTTCACCTTTACCCACATTGCAGGATTATCAAGGTCTTTACACTTATCATCATTTACAGTGAGCAGTGTTTTAACCTGTATCTTCAGAAATTTATCTGCCGAAACATCTTCCGGGTTCAGGTTGATCACGATTTTTTCAACGGTATCTTTTGTCAAACGGGCGCTGTAAACAGGTCTTTCGTTGATCACGACATTCAAAAAAGAATGGTCTTTTATTAATGCCTGGGATGGCTCGACATATAGTACCAGCTTACTCCCTTTCATTTCAACCTGGGGGCTCATTTTCAAATAAAAGGAACTGGCTCCGATCATGCCATAGATCGATTCGTCATCGTGTCCCATTGCTTTGAATGATACAATGCTTTGCGCCATTGATGCCGTACTTAAAAGTATTGCAAGAGCTAAAAGGCTTAAAAATTTATTCATTTTGTTGTCAGTATTAATTAATCACGTTGAATTCTACTCTGAAATAATTGCCGTTTTCGTCGCTGCGGTAAACCAGCTCGCCGCCCATTTCCTGTGTCATCAGCTTCGCGATGGAGAGCCCTAACCCAAGACGGCTCTCAATATTACCCGAGGCGTCGTTTAAAGTTTTTAATTTATTGAACATCATATCCAGCTCCTCCTGGCCTATAGCTATGCCTTCATCTACGATCTCGAAGATGAATTTCTGACGCTGCAGGCTGGTGGTTACCTGGATATTGTTGTTTGTCTGCGAAAACTTAATAATGTTGGATAACAGGTTCTGAAATATCTGGCCGGTAAACACGCGGTCGAGCTTAACGTTGAGCGGTAATTTCAGGATATTATCTATCAGGGTTATATTTTTCATCTGGGCGGTTTCAACCAGTCCCCGGAATACATGCTGCACCTCTGTGTTGATATCGAATACTTCCATATTGAACCTCATTTCCGGAGACTCAATTTCCCGTACATCCATCAGCTTATTCAACATATACTGCATTTTATCAGCTGATTCACCTATGTAACCCACAAATTCTTTCTGGTCGGCGCTCAAACGGTCTTCTTCTTCTTTCACCATGTTATTACTCATGATGATGGAACCGATCAGGTTTTTGAGGTCGTGGCCTGCTATATTGATAAAGCTGTTCTTTTGCTCATCCAGCTTGCGCAGCTTCTCGTACTGCATGTCAATAATGTTGTTCTTTTCACTGATATCCCTGTTTTGGGATTTAAGCTGCTCATTTGATTTTTCGATCAATATCCCTGAACGCACATCACGAACAATCACCTTATGCCTTGCATTAGGAATAAGGCAAGCAATAACAGTCACGATGAAAAAGAATGATCCGCCGTTGGAGATAAAGGTATCGATGTTATACCCGGTAAAAATATTAAAGAATATGGCTAACAGTACTAAAGAGATCAATGCCTGGATAATCGAATTGATAGGCTCCCAGAACACCTGCAGGTTAAAGAATAGGACGATAGCCGAATACGAAAGAAAATAAACATTCAGATCTTGTGGCTCAGCAATACAGCACATAAATGCGGATAATGCCGAGACCAGGAAGAACGCTATATGCAGCAGGATACGGTAATTATACTTCTTGCTTTGGAAAAGATTGAATAAAATGTAAATTGTGAATACGATGATCAGGCGTACAATGGTGATCTGTATCCAGATGTCTTTTGCATAAATTAAATCAATAATAAAAAATAACGGGAAAAGAAATATAAGCGTCCAGGTTACGATGTTGGTCTGATACCAGGCCTTTTTGGAAATCTCTTTTAAAAACTCGTCTTTATTAATTTGTATAAACATTACAATAGTTTTCTAATTTATAAAAAGATTAAACCAGCTGTTAATTTAGTAGGCTAATAAAGTAAAAATAAGTGAAAAACCCACCGGTTTCAACATTGTTTATTAACAGACTGTTAGGAATGGCAGTAATTTTAACGTTATTTTCTATTTTAAGTTGCACCGCGCAATCACCTGTTGATCGCGTTACGGTTTTCAAACGTGCCCAAAGCCTTGATAACGGGATCAGCATTTCGTGGCTTGAACAAACATGGAACAGGGATATTTTAAACAAGGATGCCATTAAAGCGTCTGATTTTCAATTATTAAAACAGCTTGGTTTTAAAAGCATCAGGCTCCCTGTGGCTTTCGGGTATTTTCAAGCTAATAGTAATTCTCAACAAAAAATTCTGGGTTATATTGACCAGGTATTTAAGTTGTGCCAGTTATACGGGTTTAAGCTCATAATTTGTTACCACCCCGGTAATTTAAGTGAAAATGCAAATTTGGCTGACAGTCAGGATGTTATCGATTTATGGGTTTCGCTGGCCAAAAAATATATTTATAAAAGTGCCGATAACCTGTTCTTTGAACTCTATAATGAGCCCCCGCATATGGACCCGAAGGTATGGGAAAACACTGCCAACAGTATTATCGCAGCCATTCGCAAAATAGATCAAAAGCGTACCCTCATAGTAGGCGCATCTAATTATAACAGCATTTATGAGCTAAGCCGTACCACCCCTTTAAATGACGGGAATATCATTTATACTTTCCATTTTTATGAGCCCTTCTTTTTTACCCACCAGGGGGCCGCATGGATTGGCGACCAGGTAGCAACCACCGGTGTGCCCTTTCCTTATGATAAGCAAACATTCCCGCCGCTAAATCCAAAAGCAAAAAATACCTGGGGCGAAACCAATTATTACCAGTACAGCCGGGATGGGAACGAACAATCGGTTAAAGATAAACTGCAGATAGTGAAAAACTGGGCGCTTAAATATAATGTGCCCCTTTTGTGCGGCGAATACGGAGTATTCAATCAATACGCCGATTTGAATAGCCGCTGCCGATATATCAAAGCCGTGCGGCAAACTTTAAAAACAATGGGCATACCCGGCATGTTATGGGATTATAATACCAATTTTTCAATCTTTGATGGCACGCCATCGCTTAATAATTTGCCTGATTGTATGAAAGATGTGATAGGTTTTGCACTTAAAAAGTAAAACCTGTACACTTATAAATTACTTAGTATAACTTAGTATAAATCGTTAACTTTGCAACCTTGGAACCAAATATGAGATTTTTTGAAGAGAAGCGCAGAGAGGTAATGAAGCATATTGAAGTATTTATGCTTCAGAAGATCAGCGAGTACCTGAAACCGGTGGATACCATCTGGCAGCCGTCTGATTTTTTACCCGACTCGACCCGGGAAACTTTCTTTTCAGAGATCAAAGAATTACAGGAAAGCGCCGCAGGTTTATCTTATGACCTGATTGCCGTCCTGATTGGTGATACCATCACCGAGGAAGCGCTGCCAACCTACGAATCATGGCTGACCATGGTGGAGGGTGTTTCAAAAGACGAAGAAGGCGGCTGGATGAAATGGACCAGGCACTGGACATCGGAAGAAAACCGCCACGGCGATCTGCTCAATAAATATTTGTTTCTTTCCGGTCGTGTGAATATGCGCATGATGGAAGTATCAACTCAATACCTTATCGCCGACGGCTTTGATATTGGCACCGGTACCGATCCATACCGCAACTTTATTTATACCTCGTTCCAGGAACTGGCTACTAATGTTTCTCACCGCCGTGTGGCCTCACAAGCCAAAAAGGATGGCGATACGCTGCTCTCAAAAATGTGCGGTGTAATTGCCGGCGATGAAGCCCGTCACGCTAAAGCATATAAATATTTTATAGAAAAGATATTTGAGGTTGATCCGAACGAAGCGATGATCGCTTTCGAGGATATGATGCGGAAAAAGATCGTAATGCCTGCCCACTTCCTGCGTGAGGTTGGCTTGAAGGTTGGCCAAACCTTCGGTCACTTTACCGACGCCGCACAACGTTTAGGAATCTACACCGCCATCGACTATGTAGATATCCTGAAAGAACTCATTGAAGACTGGCATATTGAAAGCGCTAAAGACCTGAATGAAGGCGGCGAAAAAGCCCGCGACTATATCATGAACCTGCCTGCACGTTTACTCCGCGTAGCCGAACGGATGAAAAACCCGATGCTGGAGTATAAGTTTAGTTGGATAAACGGGTGATTTTTTAGTCATAAGTCTATTAAACTTGTCATTTCGAACGAACCAGCGCGCTGGTAGTGTGCGCCCGCGTGAGGAGAAATCTTATAAAAGCGATAAGCGAACTATAAGAGGCGTATAAGATTTCTCTTCGCCCTGACTCACCAACCCACCCTGCTCATCGAAATGACATTTTTTTTAATGAACTAACCCAATCATTCCTCTTTCTTAATATTAAACCCCGGAGTTTTATAATCTTTATCTACATGATCATCCGGTATCTGGATATGATTGCCATCTCTTAATGAAGTGAAATTTGGTGACATGATCTCGACGCCGGCCTCGTTGAATTTATCCTGGATATTTTGGTGCAGTTTAGAGTAGATCACCGCCATTTGATGCGGTTTATCAGTATAAGCATTTACCTGATAGCTCACATTAAAATCGTTCAGCGCGGTTTGCAATACAAAGGGTTGTGGTTCGCGTAATATGCCTTCTGTCTGGAATGCTGCAAATATGAGCAGGTCGTGAACGGTTTGCCAGGGGGCGTCGTACCCAATAGTAATGGTCGTGTTTAAAATCAACCCCAAAGTTTTTGCCGATGTAGTATAATTGATGGTATGCCCGCTCAGGATGGACGCATTGGGAATAGTAATATCTTCATTTTTAATGGTGCGTACGCGGGTAACCAGCATGTTCTTTTCAATCACACCGCCGCTTATTTCGCCCACTTTTATAATGTCGCCTACTTTGAACGGGCGCATATAGGTGAGCACAATACCGGCCACCATGTTGGATATGGCCGATGAGGAGCCGAGCGAGAACAGGATACCCAGGAATACAGTCACCCCCTGAAATATCTTTGAATCGGACCCGGGCAAATAAGGAAATATCACCACAAACATAAAGGCATACAACAGCACCTTGATGATGTTGTAAGTAGGCATGGCCCAATCATGATAGAAACCTTTTAGTACAATGGCTTCGTGTGCCATCTCGGTGGCAACAAATTTCACCAGCTTTACCGCATACCGGGTGATGACATAAATAACAATGATAGTAAGCAGGTTGGGTATATAATAGAATAATGCCAGCAGGATAGCTTTTACCGGATTGATAATATAACTCAGTAGTTGTGTGGCGATAGGTTTTGAAGCTGGGAAGATGAAAAATAGTACCGGCAGGGCAAGGTAAATAAGCAATATAATAATGACGAACCGGGCTATCTTAAGTCCACTTGCGATCATAGGCAGCAACCGCTTGCCATAAGCAACCGGGGCGCCTTTTTCAGCCAGCTTATTCAGCCGTTTTTCCCAGGCAGTAATAATTTTCAGCTTTACCCAGCGCGAACTGCGGTTCAAGGCCCATATCAGCAATATAAGCACCAGGATCACTGCTGCGGCTTCCGTAATATTGACGATGATCTGTTTAAAGCTGTTATTAGCAAATACATTGCCCAGTTTTCGTTTCAGTAAATGGAGGTAGCTGGCGGCTAATTGCGGGCGGTTCAGTTCTGAATAAGATGCGTCCTTATTGGTTATGGCCAGCAACAATTGTGATTGGTAGTAAATGGCCGAAACAACTGTGTCATTTTTTAATTTCAGCGAATCGGTACTGAAATCCATCCGGCCTACAAGGGCTTCCAGTCTTTTACTTACAATATCAGCCCGTTCTTTAGGATCGAACAAGCCCTGCGGAGCATAGAATTGGAAAAGTGTATCCTTGTTAACAATTACCGGTTCGCCTTTGGCATCAATGGTCTTTTGTGCGAATGCGGATAGGGAGACGAACAGAAGAAATGCAAAAAGATAATATTTTGCGGGCATTGTCAGCTTTTTCTGTTAAAGCTAAACAAAATGTATTGAAATGTAAGAAGGATTTAGAGTGTCAAATATGAACATATTTTCTTTTTAAGCCCTTCTCCTTTGGAGAAGGGTTGGGATGAGGCTTTATCCCTCCAATACCAGGTCAGTACCCGCTTTGCCAGAAATATTTTTGAACAACTCGTTCATAATGGATTCAACAGTAAGCGAATTTACATCATCTACATAGTGTTCGGAACGGGTAATATTTAAATTGGAACCATCCACCTTAATTTTGTATAAAACATCTCCGGGATATAATTCCGGCTGTGATATTTCTATTGCTTCACCCGACTTTACAATATTGAAAGTGATATCGCTTTGGCGCTGTTCCTGGAACAGCGGGTTTAACTGCTGCTGCAGATAATGAAGCAGTTTATTAATATCGATCCGGTTATGCAGGGTGATAATTTTCATAAAATGTATCTTTACTATCATAATTACAACTTCTGATTGGTTTTTGTTTCGGAAATGCTATTTTGAGGGAGTATTAGCAGAGAGTATATGGTTACACGAAGAAGAGTTTTAGGGGTATATTTAAGACGGCAGGCTAAGGATCTGGCCGGAAGCTTCGTATTGATGATCTTCGGCATTTTATCAGCTGGCATGGGCCTGAAAGGATTTTTGCTTTCGAGCCATTTTATTGATGGCGGCGTTACCGGCATATCCATGCTGATCTATAACACCACCGGTGCGCCATTATCTGTTTTGATCTTTGTTATCAATGTCCCCTTTCTTATCCTTGGCTATAAGCGACTTGGGGTATCATTCGCCATTAAAAGCTCTGTAGCGATAACGGGGCTTTCTCTTTGCCTGGCTTTTGTTTATTTTCCTGACGTCACCCATGATAAGTTACTGACCGCAGTTTTCGGCGGGTTCTTCTTAGGAGTAGGTATTGGTTTGGCCATTAAAGCTGGCGCTGTGCTGGATGGTACCGAGATAGCCGCGCTGTTGTTAAGTAAAAAAACACAGATGCTAAAAGTAAGTGATGTTATATTGCTGCTTAATGTGATCATCTTTTCGGCCGCTTTATTCTTTTTAGGTGTCGAATCAGCTTTGTATTCGATCTTGACTTACCTCTCGGCATCAAAAATGATCGATTTTATATTGAATGGTATCGAACAATACACAGGCATCACTGTAGTATCAACCAAAGGTGAGGCCATCAGGAGAGCGGTCACCAAAATGGGGCGCGGCGTAACTGTATACGAGGGCAAAAGCGGCTATGGAAAAGACGGTCATATCAATGACCCCAGGGATATTATTTTTACCGTTGCCACCCGGTTCGAGATCCCTTCCATCAAACGGGAAATACTGAGTATTGATCCCGCTGCGTTTATTGTGCAGCATAGTGTGGACGACACTACCGGCGGACTGATCAAGCGAAAAGGCATGCATTAATTTACTTAACATCTTCAAATTGCTATGAATTACAAATTATTGGGCCGTTCGGGCCTTAAAGTTTCAGAATTATCACTGGGTACCATGGGCTTTGGTACCGAAGGCGGCTGGGGTGCTGATAAGCAGGCAAGTTTTGAAATTATGGATGCTTACGCTGATGCCGGGGGAAATTTCCTGGATACGGCAAACATGTACAAACTCGGCACCAGCGAAAAGATCATCGGCGAATATTTAAGCAATCACGACCGCGACTTTTTTGTGGTGGCCACCAAATACAGTTTAAAGGATAATATCACCAACCCCAATGCATCTGGCAATAACCGTAAGAATATGATGCGCAGTGTGGAGGATAGCCTGAGGCGTTTAAAAACAGATTTTATCGACCTCCTTTACCTGCATATATGGGATGACATTACACCGATTGACGAGGTAATGCGCGCCATGGATGACCTGGTGCGACAGGGTAAAGTAAATTATATTGCTATCAGCGATACACCGGCATGGGTAGTGGCCAAAGGGAATACCCTGGCCGAGCTAATGGGCTGGAGCCAGTTTGTGGCTTTGCAAGTTGAATACAGTTTAATAGCCCGCACCCCGGAGCGCGACCTGATCCCCATGGCCAAACATTTCGGGCTCACTGTTACTCCATGGGCCCCGCTTGGAGGCGGTGCACTAACAGGTAAGTATATCAAAGGCGATAAAGGCCGTATCAAACCCGAAAGCAAACGCCTGAATGATAAAGCGGTTGAGATCACTAAAGTGGTTATGGCGATAGCCGATGAACTGGGCGTAGCAGCAAGTCAGGTAGCATTGAAATGGACGATGCAGCAAGGTTTCTCGAGCATTCCTATTGTGGGTGCTACTAAACTAAGCCAGTTGCAGGAAAATCTGAAAACAGTCGACGTTGTTTTGAGTGATGATCAAATGAAAAGGCTGGATGAAGCGAGTGCTATTGAGTTAGGTTTTCCCGGGGAGTTCTTTAGGGAAGATGCAGTAAAGGTGAATACGTTTGGCGGGTTTTATGATAGGGTAGAGAAGAGATACTAAATTTAAGGGTTCAATTAATGTTCTGGCCCGCTCAGTTGCCGCGGGGGCTTTGTCACTTTTGAAGCATCAAAAGTAACCAAAAATGCTTGTCAGCAGAAATGCTTCTTTGCCGCACAAGCCTTTACCCTGCAAATCAGGTAAAACCACGGGCTGCAAAATGTTGCCCCACTACGTTCGCGCAATCCCTTTACTTCTGCAACTATTGCTATGCCCTTGCCACGCTTATGGCCACCATTGTTTTACCTGATTTCGCCCGAAGCTGGTCTGCTGACCTTAAAAACAATATTTGTAGATAAAACAAAATGAGTGTTGGCCTGACAGAAAAGCGGGCCACGCGGTGGCGTGAATGACGGTTTAGCTTTTGCTATGTGCGGAGCACTACAAAAGCGTAAGAACCGGCAGGGCGGGCAGAAGCTTTTTTCTGTCTTGATCTTTTGGTTACTTTTGGATCAAGCCAAA
>JBEHXM010000141.1:0-12015 GCA_048498695.1 Bacteroidota bacterium | reverse complement strand
AAGGGCAGGGAAGCATATGAGCCTGCCCTTTCAAATTTATTACCGGCATTGACTGCCCCGGATGCGGCTTTCAGAGATCTCTGCTTGCCTTATTACAAGGTAACCTTCACCAAAGCTTCCAGCTTTATCCCCCTGCCATACCGTTACTCATCCTCTTTACCTACGGTATTGCCGACAGACGCTTTAAACTTGACACTAAAAACGAACTGATCAAAAAATCGGGTTACATGATAGTGGGCACTATCATTATGGTATGCTATGGCATCAAACTATATGGCCTGTACAAGGGTCATGCAGTATCCATTTGAGCACTGATGTGATTGTAGTCTTTGATGATGGTTTGTAAAAACAACATATCATTCATTCCATTTGGAGGGCTTATATTCAGGTGTTCCTTTACACGCTTTGCCATATTATAAACAACCATGCCGTTCCCGGTTTTCATATAGGTATTGATAATTTCGTGGATCAATTCCACATCCTTATCGTTCAACTGCCCGGCCTCTTTAAATACCGGCTGGTATCCATCGTAAGTAGGCATAAAAACAATATTGTCCATTTGTGTACGCGGCACGGTCTTGATCAGTATAGTACCTGCAACCATATCCCCTACTCTTTGCGGCTTTTCGCTAACTGCAGCAGCCACCAATGCAACAACTCCCGGTTCAATAAAGGCAAAGTCAACTATTCTGAATAGCCAGCGCATCAGGTACTGCCCAAAACGCGGCTGAGCACCATCAAGACTGATCACTTTTATTTTCATGATACGCTTACCAATGCTCTGCCCATTCATAAACACTTCAAAAATGAGGTCGTAAAAAACAAATAGGGTAGCATAGATCACAATAACAACACCTACCCCAACATCCGAAAGATGGAAGGACTCGGTAATACCCATTATAAATAGTCCCAGCAAAAAAACGAGGAAAAATATCGCCAGATCTATCAAGCGCGCCAGTATACGTTCCCCAAGCCCGGCAACTTCATAATCAATATCAATATTTTGCGAGGTGGTTATCTTAATAGTTTGCATGTGAATAAAATATCCGTTACTAATATACTTTTTTATTGAAAGATAGAATTATTGTAATTATTTTGAGCAGGTATTAACGATAGCAATTTCATGCGTGAACCCCTGTTTGTAAAGCAAAATGCCGAAAAGTGGACGCACTTTGAACAATCACCATCCAATGACCCGGATGAGGTTGCGGAACGTTTTATAAAAATTACCGATGATCTTGCGTATGCCAAAACTTTCTACCCTAAATCAAAAACCACGGCTTACCTAAACGGATTAGCCTCAAAACTTCACCAATCCATATACAAAAACAAGACCGAAAAAAGCAATCGCTTTTTTGTTTTCTGGAAAGTTGAATTGCCCCTGCTATTTAAACAGTACGAAAAGCAGCTCCTATACTCATTTATCTTTTTTATCGTGTTTTGTTTGATGGGCGCTCTTTCTGCTAAATACGATGAAAATTTCCTGAAGCTGATTTTAGGTCCCGAGTATGTGAACATGACCAACGAGAACATTGCAAAAGGCGACCCATTTGGTGTGTATAAAAGTCAACAGGAGTTCTCCATGTTTGCCCGGATAGCCGCCAATAACATTTTTGTTTCGCTGGTAATATTTGTAAGCGGTATTATCTTCTCGGTGGGCTCGGTTTACTTTATGTTTCAAAACGGGCTGATGCTGGGCTCATTTGAATATTACTTTTTCAGTAAGGGATTAGGGTTGCAATCCATATTGGTTATCTGGATACACGGAACAATAGAAATATCATCCATTATAATAGCAGGTGCTGCCGGACTGGTTTTGGGCAACAGTTTTTTATTTCCGAAAACTTATACGCGGCTGGCTTCATTAAAGCGGGGGGCCAAAGACGGCATGAAACTGGCCATCGGCTTAGTGCCACTTTTCATTATTGCTGCTTTTTTTGAAGGCTTTGTTACACGCCATACCGAAATGCCCGCCTGGCTTAGTATAACCATACTCACTGCTTCTTTGAGCTTAATTATATGGTATGTAATTATTTACCCGAATAAACTTTATAAAAACCAAACCTTATATGACACCGAACATTGAACTGGCAAAGGCTCGTGATTTTGGAGAGATCATTAACGATACCTTCATTTTTACGCGACAGAATTTTAAACCGCTGCTCAAATATTTTTTTATTTTTTGCGGCTTCTTTCTGGTTGCGACAGCTGCCACATCAATACTGACGCAAATTAATATGGTAAGGACCATCAATAATTTCAACCCGAATAGTTTTGATAATGGCACCCGGCCTTCGCCTTTTTATTTCATGACCCCAACCTATTTCTTAAGCCTCTTTTTTACTTTGCTTGAATATATTGCCATTACAGTTACCATATTGTGCTATATGACCCTGTACAAACAAAAGCAAAACCAGGCACCTGAGCTGGATGAAATGTGGGGCTACATTAAGTACTATTTTCTCAAAATTTTTGGCAGCGCTATTGTGCTCACCATCTTGATAATAGTTGCTTTAATGTTCTGCCTGATTCCCGGTATTTATCTCTATCCTATTATGGCATTGGTGTTCCCTATCATGGTGGTGGAAAACACCAGCTTCAATTATGCTTTTGGCCACAGTTTTAAACTGATAAAAGATAACTGGTGGGCCACATTCGGTGTGTTGGTTGTTGTTGCTATTGTACTTTATGTAGCAACTATGATCCTGGTTGTTCCGGCTTCGTTGCTTAGTGCCGGCAGCCTCTTCCTGCATTTTACCAGGGGTTCTGCAATGTCTGTTACCGCGGTTATCATCACTACCATTTTAGCCAAGACCGCAACCGTATTTCAGATACTGATGATAGTGGCCAGCTGTCTCTGCTATTTTAGCCTTACTGAAAGTAAAGAGGGTACAGGTTTGATCGAGCGGATCAATCAGTTCGGCACTAGCCACCCTGATACAAACGCCACACCAGAGGAATATTAAAATGCGCCGCTTTTTTTACCTGGTATTTTTGCTGCTGCTTGTAAATACAGTGCCTGCTGATACAACAAAAACTGTTGTACATAAACAGGTGAAAGCTGTTTTAAAAACCGACACTTCTGCTGTTAATGTACGGCAATTTGATAAAACTGCATTAAAAACCTACCATAAGCAGCCTGAATTTCAATACAAGGAAGAAACCATCGAAATATCATGGTGGACCCGTTTTTGGCGATGGTTCTGGAACTGGATCGGCAGCTTATTCAACTTTGGTTCAAAAAATGCATCGGCATGGCATCTTTTCTGGCAAATTGTCCAGATTATTCTTCTTTTATTTGGAGTTGCAGCATTGGTTTTCGTAATATTCAAATCACAGGGCATCAATATATTTGGCATCTTCCAATCTAAATCAACGGCAGCGCCAATTCCGTACTCTGAGTTTTTTGAGGATATTAACGAGATCAACTTTGAGCAGGAAATAGAAAATGCATTAGCAAAACACAATTATCGTTTTGCAGTGAGGCTATTGTATTTAAATTGCCTGAAGCAGTTAAGCGATGCTAACCTGATAAAATGGGAGATCGATAAAACCAACAGCATTTATATTGATGAACTTGCCAACCAGGAACAACGCACGGCATTCAGGATGTTGACCCACCAGTTTGAATATATCTGGTACGGCGAGTTTTTGATAGATGGTGAGGCTTATAAAAGTATCAATTCCGCCTTCAGGGATTTTAACAAACACGTGGCATGAAGGATTTTAAAATATATATTTCTGCAGCCACGCTTCTGCTTGTTGTTTACCTGGTAGCGCAGTACAATAAACCTGCGCCTGTTAACTGGCAAACAACTTTATATTATAATGATAAGATCCCCTTCGGCACTTATATCCTGCATAAGGAACTGCCAAAGCTGTTTAATGGTGCCAGCATCATCAACACCAACGAGGATATTTATGATATGTTTCATAACAAGACCATTACCAACAGCAACTATTTGATCCTATCAAAAACCGTTTCATTAAGCAAGTACGATTTTAAAGAATTAGTTAAATATATCACAGCAGGCAATTCGGTATTTATTTCAGCCTTTGACTGGCGTGGTTCGCTGTCCGACACGTTAAATATCCAAACCGACCACGAATACAAAAAGAACAATGTCGGTTTAAATTTCACTAATGATAAACTAAAACAAGCAACCGGTTTTCAATTCGACAGGGATATCAGCAACGAATATTTTAGCAAGTTCGATACCGCACATGCCATTGTATTAGGCAAAAATGAATTGGGCCATAGTAATTTCATCTGCTTTAATTATGGCAAAGGACACCTGTATTTATGCTCAAATCCGCAGTTGTTTACCAATTATGGCTTATTGACCAACAATGGCGATCGTTACGCCGAAAAGGCCTTATCATACCTTCCTGTGCAGTCAACCATCTATTGGGACGAATTCCAAAACGGCGATATCATGGGAGATGCTTCACCCATGCGGGTGTTCTTCAGCCACGCCAGCCTGCAATGGGCTTACTATCTCAGCCTTTTCGGTATGTTGATCTTTGTCCTTTATGAAATGAAACGCCGGCAACGCATTATCCCGGTGATCGAACCCCTTAAAAACTCAACAATTGATTTTGTAAATGTAGTAGGGCAAGTGTATTACGAGCAGCGAAACAATATGAACATCGCTCACAAAAAGATCCTTTTCTTTTTGGAGCATTTACGGACCAGGTATTATTTAAAGACCAATATCCTTAACCAGGAGTTTATAGAGAAACTATCACAGAAAACAGCGATAGACACAGCTTTTGTATTTGAGCTGATCAATCACATCAACTATATAATCGTACAGGATCATGTGACCGACCAGGAACTGATCAAACTAAACCAGCTTATCGAACAATTTTATAATCAATCCGCATAGATATGGAAGATGAACAATTTGGACAAAGAACCGACCTTAGCAAACTGCACTCAGCGGTCGAACAAATAAAAGCCACTCTTGGTACGATCATCGTAGGGCAGCATGATACCATCGATCTGCTGATCGCCGGGATATTGGCCGATGGGCACGTTTTGATAGAAGGCGTTCCTGGTGTAGCCAAAACATTAACAGCGAAATTAATAGCCAAAGCTATTGATGCCCGTTACTCGCGCATACAGTTTACTCCTGATCTGATGCCGTCGGACGTATTAGGAACTTCGGTCTTTAATCCCAAAACAATAGATTTCGAATTTAAATACGGGCCGATATTCGGGAACATCATCCTGATCGATGAGATCAACCGGGCGCCTGCGAAAACGCAATCTGCCTTGTTTGAGGTAATGGAAGAGCGGCAGGTAACTATTGATGGGCAGAACTATAAAATGGAGGAGCCTTTTATTGTGCTGGCTACCCAAAACCCAATCGACCAGGAGGGCACTTACCGCTTACCTGAAGCACAATTAGACCGGTTCCTGTTCAAGATAGAGGTAAAATATCCATCCCTTGAAGAGGAAATTCTCATCATTACCCAACAACATCAGCAAAAAACCAACGATCAGTTGACAGACATCAAGCCTGTATTATCAAAGGCTGATATTATTGGATTAAGGCAACAGGTAAAGGGATTTTTTGTAGAGCCTAAAATATTGGAGTTTGTGGCAAAGATCATTCACGAAACCCGTAATAATAAATCACTTTACCTGGGCGGGTCGCCGCGTGCTTCACTGGCTGTGGTTAACGCGGCTAAAGCGTTGGCGGCCATCAGGGGCCGCGATTTTGTAACGCCGGATGATATTGTATGGGTAGCCCCGGCAGTGTTAAGACACCGTATTATGCTGACACCTGACAAGGAAATGGAAGGTGTTAGTCCGGATGAAGTAGTGAAACAAATTATTCAGAAGATCGAGGTTCCCCGTTAAACAGCGTGAAAAAGATATATAGTTTATTTTATAAAGATCTTTTTTTTACTAACCGGCTTTTTGGCGGCCTGGCGGTTTGTGTCGTACTGTTTTTATTCTCTTTCTTTTTCCCATGGCTGGGTGTAATTCCTGAATTAGCTTTCTGGATACTGGTCTTACTTTTTCTGACTGATATATTACTCCTCTACCGCACGTCCAAAGGGGTATTTGCACGTCGTCACGCCCCTGAACGTTTAAGTAATGGCGATGATAACGAGTTAGGCATTTATATCGAAAATCTATATCCGTTTAACGTTGACATAGGTATTATCGATGAGATCCCGTTTCAATTCCAAAAAAGGGATATTTGGTTTAAAACTGCTTTGAGCCCCGGCCAGCATAAACTGATCAATTATTTGTTACGCCCTTCAAAACGCGGCGAGTATGAATTTGGCGCTATCCGGGTATACGTCAGATCGCCTTTGGGGCTCGCCAGGCGGCGTTATAATTTTAGCCAGGCAGAGACCTTGCCTGTGTATCCATCCTTCCTGCAAATGCGAAAATATGAGCTGATGGCTATTTCAAACCGTCTAAGCGAGATCGGTGTAAAAAGGATCAGGCGGCTGGGGCATAGCCTGGAATTTGAACAGGTAAAAAATTATGTTGCCGGTGATGATTATCGCACCATCAACTGGAAAGCCACCGCACGCCGCGGCGACCTGATGACCAATATCTATACAGACGAGAAATCGCAGCATGTCTATTGCGTGATCGATAAATCAAGGTCGATGAAAATGCCTTTTGAAGGGCTGAGCCTGCTGGATTATGCCATTAATGCCAGTCTTGTATTATCAAATGTCGCTTTATTAAAAGAAGATAAAGC
The DNA here is from genome assembly GCA_048498695.1 of Bacteroidota bacterium. GTDB lineage: Bacteria > Bacteroidota > Bacteroidia > Sphingobacteriales > Sphingobacteriaceae > Mucilaginibacter. The sequence continues at coordinate 5,284 of JBEHXM010000141.1, read as the reverse complement.
CGGACTGATCACCATTGCCGAAAAATTGGGCTCGGTTGTTCCTGCCGACAAGAGGCCGGTACAACTAAACAGGATAATGGAGGTATTGTACAAAGAAAAAACACGGTACCTGGAAACCAACATGGAGGTATTGTATAATACTATACGCAACGTATTAAAGCAAAGAAGCCTGGTCGTATTTTTCACCAATTTCGAAAGTATGTCAGCCATGGAGCGGCAGCTTCCATTCCTGAAGCGCATTGCCCATTTTCACTTGCTTTTAGTAGTGTTTTTTGAGAATACTGAACTTGAAAAACTAAGCGAAAAGTCTGCAACAAATGTTGAAGGCATCTATATCAAAACCATCGCTGAGAAATTTGCCTATGATAAAAAGCTGATCGTAAAGGAACTCAGCAAGCATGGTATCCAATCCATATTAAGCACCCCTCAAAATTTAACGATCAATACCATTAACCGTTATCTTGAATTAAAAGCGAACCAGAAAATTTAAGATCAGGTGCCGGGCAGCAGGTGATGTGTGGGCAGCTTTACATCGGCCTCCCGTAAGTCTTTCACTATTTTTTCCTGCAAAAAGAGCTTGATATCAAAATAATCAGCCGGATTGCACCAAACCCTCACGGTAAACCGGATGCCGTCAATCTCCAGTGCGTATACCCCGACTATAGGTTCAGGCTTGCGTATAATACCTTTGGTATCTTTTATTGCATTGTTGATGATTCCCTTCACCTGTTCTACATCAACAATATAGCCCAGCTTCAATTCAAAATCCAGCCGGCGTTTACCCTGGCGGGTTACATTGACAATTACCTCGTTAAACAGCTTACCGTTCGGAATAATGATCGTTCTGTTATCTCCCGTTAATAAAACGGTGTAGAATAACTGTATGGAGGTAACAATGCCATCCTGTCCTTGTGCGATAATGTTGTCTTTTACTTCAAATGGTTTTAACAGGAGTATTAATACCCCACCGGCGAAGTTTTGAAAAGTACCCGACAAGGCCAGGCCTGCGGCCACGCCAAATGCACCTATGATCGTACTTAATACCGTCAGTTCGAAGCCGATGATCTTAAATACCGATAGTATTAACAGAACATATAAAGTGGTAATGGTTAAACTGAGAAAGAATGGTTGAAGGGATGAATCTACTTTTCTGCGGGCCATCCTCACCCTTAACCGGTTTCTTAATATCCTGATTATCGTGAAACCGATGATCAAAATTATTAATCCGAAGATATAATTCTGGCCGTTTGCAACAAGCCAGACGTGGAACTGGTGATAGAATTCTTCGAGCTTCATAGATAGAAGCCAAAGTTAAACATTTATTATTTACCGTAAATAGTTACAAACAACTCAGGACCTTTTACCAAAACCCACTCCAGTAATTGGGTCTTCAGGTGCCTGGCTGCTTCATTAATCGCTTTCATGACTTTAGTTATTCAAATGTTGTGCCCAATAACTTTTATTGGGATTTGTTGCACAAAAATAAGCTGAATTATAGCCGGAATAACACATAATTAATCATTTGATTAACTAATGACAGTCCCTTTACTTTGTCATGACGATACCCAATGGTTTACAAAAAAAGAAATCCCTGTCTATTTTTTTAGACAGGGATTTGCATAATATATTAGTTATGAGTTTTGAGTAATGAGTATTAAAACTTTAACTCAATACTCAGAACTTACGACTCAGGACTTCTATGATATTACATCATACCGCCCATGCCGCCGCCGCCCATTGGTGGCATACCGCCGCCTTTTTCATCTTCCGGATCGTCAGCTAATATACATTCGGTAGTCAACAGCATTGCTGCAATTGAAGCTGCATTTTCTAAGGCTACACGGCCTACTTTAGTAGGATCGATAACACCTGCACCGATCAGGTTTTCATATTTGTCGGTACGTGCATTGTAACCATAATCAGCTTTGCCTTCTTTTACTTTCTGCACTACGATAGAACCTTCAATACCTGCGTTTTCGCAGATCTGGCGAAGTGGTTCTTCAATAGCACGACGGATGATAGCAATACCTGTGTTCTCATCTTCGTTAGCGCCTTTCAGGTCAGCCAAGGCTTCAACCGCACGGATGAAAGCTACACCACCACCGGCAACTATGCCTTCTTCAACAGCAGCACGGGTTGCGTGCAATGCGTCATCAACACGGTCTTTCTTTTCTTTCATTTCTACTTCAGTAGCTGCACCAACATAAAGTACAGCAACACCGCCTGATAACTTAGCTAAACGCTCTTGTAATTTTTCGCGGTCGTAATCAGAAGTAGTTGATTCGATCTGTGATTTGATCTGGCCAACACGTGCTTTGATCTCTTCAGTTGATCCTGCACCGTTGATCACGGTAGTATTGTCTTTATCAACCACTACTTTTTCAGCAGTACCTAAGTAAGACAAGTCAGCGTTTTCTAATTTAAAGCCTCTTTCTTCCGATATCAAAGTACCACCTGTAAGGATAGCGATATCTTCCAGCATGGCTTTACGGCGGTCACCAAAGCCTGGTGCTTTAACAGCAGCCACTTTCAGCGAGCCACGGATCTTGTTAACTACCAGGGTAGCTAAAGCTTCGCCGTCAAGATCTTCAGCAATTATTAATAAAGGTTTGCCGGTTTGTACTTGTTTTTCAAGGATAGGAAGTAATTCCTTCATTGAAGATATTTTCTTGTCGTAGATCAGGATATAAGGATTATCCAGTTCTACTTCCATTTTATCGGCATTGGTTACAAAGTATGGAGAAAGATAACCGCGGTCAAACTGCATACCTTCTACAGTTCTAACTTCGGTTTCAGTCCCTTTAGCTTCTTCAACAGTGATCACACCGTCTTTACCAACTTTACCCATTGCTTCAGCGATTAATGAACCGATGATCTCGTCATTGTTAGCAGAGATAGAAGCAACCTGTTTGATCTTGTTGTTGTCTTCGCCAACAGTTTGAGACTGGCCTTGCAGGTTTTTCACAACCGCAGCTACAGCCTTGTCAATACCGCGTTTCAAATCCATAGGGTTTGCACCGGCAGCTACGTTCTTAATACCTGCGGTTACAATAGCCTGTGCTAAAACGGTAGCAGTAGTAGTACCATCACCTGCAATATCAGCAGTTTTAGATGCTACTTCTTTCACCATCTGCGCACCCATATTTTCTAAAGCGTCTTTTAATTCGATCTCTTTAGCTACAGTTACACCGTCCTTGGTGATTGATGGTGAACCGAATTTTTTGTCGATGATCACATTACGGCCTTTTGGGCCTAAGGTTACTTTAACCGCATTGGCTAAAATATCAACGCCACGCTTTAAAGCGTCGCGTGCTTCTACATTATATCTAACTTGTTTTGCCATGTCTGTTTAATTTTTGAATTATCGAATTAGTGAATGACTGATTTACTTCACCAACGCAATAATTGACTTTTGTTAAGTGTTTTTGAATGATTGTTTATCTTAAATGAATATTGAAAGAGAAAATTCAGTAATTCAATAATTCATTCCTTCACTAATTAAAGCACCGCGTAGATATCTGATTCACGCATAATTAAGTACTCTTTACCTTCATAGGTGATCTCTGTACCGGCATATTTGCCGTATAACACCTGGTCGCCAGCTTTCACAGTTAAAGGCTCATCTTTCTTACCGTCGCCTACGGCCACAATAGTTCCGCGTTGAGGTTTTTCTTTTGCAGTATCAGGAATAATGATCCCTGATGCGGTCTTCTCTTCGGCGGCAGCAGCTTCCACTACTACCCTATCTCCGATAGGTTTAATGTTTAATGACATAATTATACTTAAATTTTAATTTTATAAAAAGTTTCAGTTCTACCCGGCAGGTACCGGGCATGTTGCATTGAACATCAATTATGCCAAGCGGGCCCAAAGTTCAAAATTGGCATACTAACTGTTCAATTGTCACCTTTAGGTCAACCGGCTTTTTTATTCTTAACAATAGCTTAATCCAATAATGCCATCATGTCAGTATCGGCTTTAGCCAAAAAAGGCCCCAGAATTGTCCGAAGCCTTTCAATATTTTATTAACTCCGGATTATTTCTTTTTTGCCGGAGGGGTAGCTGGCAATGTAACCGGTGCAGTATTGGTTGGCGCTGTAGGAGTCGAGGCCTTTTCAGTTACATTATTTTGTGCCGGGTTATCACCTCTACCCGTTCCGGTTTTAACCGAAATGTTAATAGCAAGCGACAATACCATTAATGAGATAGCCAGTATCCAGGTTCCTTTTTCAAGGAAATCGCCTGTTTTTTGCACACCCATCAACTGAGATGAACTTGAAAAATTTGATGTTAAACCGCCTCCCTTAGGGTTCTGAATTAATACGATAGCTCCTAAAAGCACACACACAATAACGGACAGGATCACTAAAATAAGATACATTTCTTTATATAATTAATTGGATTTTCTTTCTAACTCTTCAATCTGGTCGGCAAAGTAACGGCTTTTTTCCGGGAATTTCAACATCAATTTTTTGTAGGCGCTGATGGCTTTGTGATACAGCATCTGGTCGCTGTAAATGCGCGCCAGTGTCTCTGTAACCAACTCGTTCTGATCTTCTGAACTCTTTTTAGCCTTATTTTCGGTATCCAGCTTATCGCTGCTCGGTGTAGTGATATGCGGCTCTTCTACTATAAACTTTTTAATGATCCTGTCCTCCTTGGTCTTCAGGTCAAATTCAACCGGTTGCTGCGGTGTGCTTCTTTCCAGTTCTTCAAAACCGCTTATATGAAATATGTTTTCATAATACTGTTGCTGCAGCTCATCAGCTCCGCGCTGCCTGATGGCTTGCGTAGTGTCCAGTTTAAATGGCTGATAAATTCCTGCGTGTTCCTTACGTGTTTTGTTCAGCCACCACATAAAGGTATATGGCAGGGTATCATCATTATATTTCGATACGTCTTTTTTCTCTTCGGCAGGCGATTCAATATGTGCCGATCCATTTTCCGAAGGCGAAACAACCGCCATTGGCTCAACTTCGGCAGGTTCTGTTTGTTTACGGTCGCTAAAGGCTTTATCAAATGCAAAATAGTCTGTCGCTGCAATATTACCTACGATCAATTTCTCTGCCTCGTCATTCATATCCAGTTCACGTTCCTTTTGCACCGGGTTCTCTGATGTTACCTCATTTGTTGCTTCTACCGGTAGTTCTTCTTCATCAATATAAGAGGTCTCTTCCGTCTGGGGCATTTCAATTTCATGGCGGGCGGGCTGTGGTGTAAAGCTTATATTTTCAATACCTACAATCTCATCATATACATCATCATCAATACCTCTTGGTGGCTC
>JBEHXM010000140.1:0-12044 GCA_048498695.1 Bacteroidota bacterium | reverse complement strand
GCCAAGCGCAACCCGCGGTCGCTCCAGTGAGTGTCTTGATGTTGAAAGAGCAGCTTCCGAAAATTGCTTCTTTTCTTCGGCATTTCCATTGATATAGGTGTTCAGGTCAAGGCGTGGGATATTAACTGTGTTCATAGTGTAGTGTATATGATAGAAAGGCAAAATTATCAATTAATGGCTATAAAGAACTTGTTGTTAAAAAAATTATGCCTATAAATTGAACTAACGGGGTTATTAAGTTTTGGCAAAAACAATTAACAGATTAAACGTTTTATAGTTTATTATATCAATATATTATATCTACCTGTTAATATTGAAGAAAAATAAAATGAAAACTTTTAATAAAATATGGGGCATTGGTTTACTGGCGATACTGATATCGTTAGCCGCCCCCCAAAAAAGCAGGGCACAGGGAGGTTATATCTCTGACCAGCAATTTTATGATGATCTGCAGCCTTATGGCACCTGGGTAAGCGACCCACAGTACGGTAACGTATGGATACCCGATGCAGATGAAAATTTCAGGCCATACGCCACACGCGGCCACTGGGTAGTTACCGACTACGGTAACACCTGGGTATCTGATTACGATTGGGGCTGGGCTCCTTTCCACTATGGCCGCTGGCGCTATGATGATTATTATGGCTGGGAATGGATACCAGGCCATGAATGGGCCCCTGCATGGGTAAGCTGGCGCCATGGCGGCGGTTACTATGGCTGGGCGCCTTTACAACCGGGCATCAGTATTAGTATATCATTAGGCAGTAGCTATAATGTGCCTGATTATTATTGGGTGTGTGCACCGCAGGCTTATATAGCCAGCCCGAATATTTATAATTACTATGTACCGCATAGCCGGTCGGTAACGATTATTCGTAATACCACCATTATCAATAATACCTACGTTAAAAACAACAGAACTTACGTGAGCGGACCGCGTGTGCAGGAAATAAGACAGGTAACGCGTAATAATAACATCAGGGTGTATAACATTAATAACTCTGCAAGACCTGGTGTGGCCAACATCAGCCGCAATACCGTAAATATTTATCGCCCGTCGGTAAAAAAAGCAGCTGATGCGCGCCCTGCAAGGGTAGTTGATGGCGCTGCTTACCGTAACCAGCATCCTAATGAGCGTATTGCCAACAGGACCGCAAATACCGGGGCCGGTTTTAACCATACTGCAGCTGCAAGGCTCGCCACTGTTTCGCGCAGTAAAACACCTGACAATAAAATAGTGCGTGTAAATCCTGTCAACCATAATAAGCCGGCTGCACCGCAACCTAATAACCGCCCCGCTGCCAACAGGCCAAACCAGGCCCGACCTAATAGTGCTCAACAGGCTGAGCAACAGAAACAACAGCAGGCTACGCAGCAACGTCAGCAAAGGCAACAGGCGCAGCAGCAAACTGCTCAGGAAAAACAGCAGCAGGTTCAACAGCAAAGACAACACCAGGCGGATCAGCAAAAACAAAGTCATCAGCAACGCCAGCAAAGGGTTGACCAACAGAAACAACAACAGGCTACGCAGCAGCGTGAGCAGCAGGCTACACAACAGCGTCAACAGCAGGCTGAACAACAAAAACAACAGCAAGCTACACAGCAACGGGTTGAACAACAGAAACAGCAGCAGGCTACTCAGCAAAGGCAACAAGAGGCCCAGCAGCAAAGGCAGCAACGGGTTGAACAACAAAAACAGCAGCAGGCTACTCAACAGCGTCAACAAGAGGCCCAGCAGCAAAGACAGCAACAGGCTGAACAACAGAAACAACAGCAGGCTACACAGCAAAGGCAACAGCAAGCGCAGCAACGTCAACAAGCCCAACAACAGCAACGTCAACAGCAAGCGCAGCAACAAAGGCAGCAAGCACAACAACAAAGACAGCAGCGGCCGCAACAACAGCCGAGACCACAACAACAGCCAAGGCCTCAGCAGGAGCCACGTGGCCATGAAGAGAAACATCGTTAACCAACAGCATAACCAAAAAACAAATAGCACGTATACTCAATTATATGTGCTATTTTTATGCCTTATTTATTTGTATGCTTCATAAATTACGTTTCGGAGTTTTTGCCTTTTTAATGATAATGATTGCTGCCTCAATTACAGCATGTGCACAAAATAAACCTGTTGACGGTAACAAGGAGATCGTTTTTATTGAAAATGATTGGAATGAAGCATTAAAACAGGCTGCTGCCAAAAACAAATATGTATTTGTAGATGCCTATGCTACCTGGTGTGGTCCCTGCAAAATGCTCAAGAACACTACTTTCAAGGATAAAAAGGCTGCTGAATTCTACAACAAAAACTTTATCAATATCTCTATTGATATGGAAAAAGGCCAGGGCCCTCAATTGGCGGCACAATGGCAGATGCAGGCCTATCCTACACTTATTATTTTCAACCCTAAAGGTCAGCCGGTATTGGGTACTGTGGGTTATATAAAGGCTCCCGACCTCATCCGGTTTGGAGAAGCAGCATTAAAAAAATAAATATCTTCCAGGTCTATCTCCCCAGCAGTAAAAGATATCTTTTATAATACGATAATAGTATTTTTACATATTGAATAATATTATCATAATTGCTTGTTCTAAAAACCAAACTCACCTATTGTTGTTAAACTCTCTATGGCTCAGAATGTATATTTGCTGGCGACAGACCCAAACAATCCCTGCAGGGATGTGATCCACTCAAGAGATACCGATCTGAAGGTGAGGGTTTTTTGTTTGGATAAGGATACTTTTCACCATGATGCCAATGAGATCCAGTTATTCGGCAATTGCCCTGATAAACTATTCGCATTTGAAACAGTAGGTATTGCCTCGGATGATGCCCTGGATATCGTAGAGGCCATACAATGGTATGCAGATTATATTGAATGCCCGGATATGGAGATATTGCCCGAAGATCCCCGCCAGGATAAATATATAGCGATGTAATTTCCTCTCAATTTTAAAAACCTTCTTGATATTATTGATTTTTACCTGCCTGTCATGAATGATCTGAAAAAAGAATTACACCAGTTGTGTGTTGTTTACGTGCAAAAGCGTATTGATACGGTACAGCAAGCCATAAATGCGACACAACAGGCCGCAAATGAAGAAACTAAAAGCAGTGCCGGCGATAAGTATGAAACCGGCAGGGCCATGATGCAGCAGGAAAGCGACCGGAACCAGGCCCAGTTGAATGAGGCCAATAAATTAATGGCCGCTTTAAACCAAATCAATCCAAACACAATATCCAATATAGCCGGGCCCGGGAGCCTGGTAATTACTGATAACGGTAGATTTTACATTGCCGTAAGCGCCGGAACGATAGAATATAATGGCGAAAGCTATTTTGCCGTTTCGCTGGGCTCACCGATTGGCTTAAGACTAAAAGGACAGAAAATTGGAGATCATATCAGCCTGAATAATAATCATTACCGGATAGAAAATATTATCTAACACAGTTGATTATTCACATTTCCAGCTTATTATCGCGTAATACTACGCAGCAATTACCGTGCAACTACTATTAATGCAGCTATCGCACATCCATACTTTTGTATAGATGCCCGGCGATATGAAAAAACTGATTTTTATAGATGACAGCCCGCTTGATCATTTTATTCTGAAAAGAATATTGAATCGATCCCGCTTAGCCTATGAAGTGAACTGCACGGCCAATGGTGCAGAAGTAATCGATTTTTTAAAAAAACACCATTCCGATCCTGGCAGACTGCCTGATATTATTTTACTGGACCTTTATATGCCCGGGTTTGACGGCTGGGACTTTTTAGAAAAGATTGAACAGCTAAGTAATCGCCTGGCTAAACCTGTTAAAATCTGTATCCTCTCCGCTTCCATCAATCCAAAAGATATCCATGATGCCAAACAATATACCTCTGTAAGCTCATTTTTTCTAAAACCGATCACCAAAAATATTCTCGAAAACCTGATCAATGATGAGGTTTCAAATGTAGCCTGAAATTCAGGTTTTTTTGTTGAAGTTGCGTATTAAAATACCTATAAATGAGTGCGATGTGATTTGAGTTTTCAACATTTTTTTGTTTTAAAATGTTGGTAATTTTTTCGGAAGCACGATACTATGTTACGTAACTTTAAGTCATGAAACAACCAGTAATTGTAATTTTCATTGCTATTTTGCTTTTTTTAGACGGATCTATCCGCCGTTTACAAGGTCGGCGTGTTGATGCATAAACCTAATATTTTTAGATCCCCCTTCTCTGAAAATATGATGCGCAGCGTATCGATCTACTAAAAAATCGCATATCCTGATTGACCGGGTCATATTATAATACACCCACTCCAAAGGCTGTATTTGCCATAAACCCTCCGGAATTCTCATCATATATTGTTGCTAATCAAACTGTTTAACAAAAATATAAATTATTTTTTGGCTAATTGAACATACATCCTATATTTGCAGTCCCAAAACGACGGGAGTTTAGCTCAGCTGGTTCAGAGCATCTGCCTTACAAGCAGAGGGTCACTGGTTCGAACCCAGCAACTCCCACAAAGCCTGAGAAAAATATCAGGCTTTTTTTGTTATCTTCAAGTATGTATTTAGTTTATATACTTTATTCGTTAATGCGGGATAGATATTATGTTGGTTCCTGTGAGGACGTTAGCAAACGGCTGATTAAACATAATACTAATCACTCAGGCTTTACGGGGAAAACAGGTGATTGGGTAATTAAACGAACAGAAGAATATCCTGATAAGTCTTCAGCATTAAAGCGGGAAAGTCAGATCAAAGGCTGGAAAAGTCGTAAAATAATTGAAAAGCTTATTAATGAGATATGATCGGCTGTCTCAGATCATCCCGATTTACATCGGGAGGGTCACTGGTTCGAACCCAGTAACTCCCACTAAATAAAAAGCACTTGCATTAATTTGTGAGTGCTTTTTTGTTTCAGTTTACTTCCTGGTTTACCGGTATTAATAACATTCATCAGTTGATTATAAATTTCTGTGTATTACTATAAGCAACTGAAGCAGGTGTATACATGCACTGCACCCTTGCCGGCCCGCTTGTAAAGTGTCCGCTCATTGCGACAACCAATTCATAATTAATCTCTGAGATCCCGCGGGGTAGGGATTCGGCAAATAACTCTAAGCCCGTATCCTTTACAGACTGATAATAGCTGAAGCCATTATTATATTGATACCCACTATTATTATCTTTAGGTTCAAATGCCGCAGCACGCGGATCGCTGATATGCACAAATTTTAAGCGGGATGAGGTTTCTATTGTCAGTTTAACCTGCACCTTGTCTCCGGCCTTTAAAACATCTCCTGGTGTTAATTCTATCCAGGTTTTGTCTTTGCTTAAAATATAAAACCTCTTTTTTATGCTCATCAATTTATTCAGTGTATCCAATTGTTTAGGTTCAGCAAAATAATACCATGTTACCGTACCGTTTGCATTCGTTCCTTGTTGTTGCAAAGTAATTGATGCAGGAGCCTGGTTTAAAGCAGCGAAGGCAGCTGGCGTACCGTCAAGCAATCCATCAGAAACAGACAGCTGTTGTTCGCCCAGTTGGGCTGTCATGGATTTGGGATCACCGAAAGTGCTGTCTTTTTGTTTTTGAAGAAGGTCAATAGCTGCTGCGGTCCCTTTAGTTGTCTGCCAATGCTGATCTTGTTTTGTGGTTAGCAGCCAATTGATAATACCAGGATCTACATCCTTATATTTACCGCCAATATCAAAAGCTTCGGCCAGTAAAGCCATCGTTTCCTCTGCTGATTCTCCAAGCTCTTCGCTATCCGAAATATCTTTCCAGCGTAACCCGTTTCCGGGATCATTAATAGCCAGTTGTTTTATATTTTCTAATTGATTTTTGGCATCCTGATTAAGCTTATCATCACTCTTTGTATACCTGAATGTATTGATGATTAGCAATGCCTGTTGTTCCAGACCAAGATTATTAAGGGATCGCCATTGTGTTGTTAGCACGGTTTTGATTTTATCTGTTAATCCTGCGGGAGCATCCTGCAAATCCATCCAGTAAGAAAGCGCATAAATGGTGTGCAGATCAATATTTTCATTCTGCTCCTGCAATAACTGCTCTGAAACATATTTATACAGTTTGTTTATAAATTCTTCCTGGCGTTCTGTATTTTGTTTGTTCACTTTCCATCCTGCTTTTTTAAGCTGCCCGAAACCAGTCAAAACATAACCTGAAATATAGAGGTTGCTTTGCCCGCCTTCAAACCAGGCCAGGCCACCATTAATTTGCTGCATTTTGTATAGTTTTTCAAGGCGTTTATTGATATCGTTCCAGGTATTTACTGTATCAAGCAAATGAAACAGTTGTTTTTGCTGATCAGATGCCTGGTTGCCTAAACCTAACCATGGCATAGTTTCATCAGCCAGTTCATCAGGTAATATTGTTTCTTTTGGTTTTTCTTTTTCGATAGAAGCCGATGCTTTTTTAAATGCAGTCTGCGCAACGGAATCTTTTTGCATGAGTTGCAGGGCAATAGTGCGCGCCCGCAATTTATTAAATGTTTGTTCGGCACAATCGTAGGAATAGTTGGCGAGCCATGGCAATGCATTAATAAGCGTGGCCTGGGGTTTTTGCGCTATAGATAAGCCTATTCCAAATAATGCGGCATCAGCAGGTAATTTAACTGATGAGATAGTAACTGCCTTATCATTTTTGAAATGTACCGGAATGCTTTGCCTGATAAACACTTTGGATGACAATATTGACAAAATATGCTCTTCAGCGTCTGATGCAGAGGAGCTTGTGGCTGTGATCACTATTTTAACCGGATTAATTTGTTCTGCGGGTACATTTAGCAAAAACGAAACAGTACCGGAGCTTTTCTTGCTGAGACTGAAATTGGCGCTGTTTGTTTTTAGCAATAGCGCAGTTATGTCCTGCCCTGTCACCGCATCTTCTATTTTGCAGGTTGATTTACCGTTTACGACTGTTGTATCCAGATTGCTTATCCTGCTTTGTAATTTTATCTGGTCTCCCTGGTATAATAAACGGGGCATATTGGGCTGCACCATCAGGTTCAATTGGGTTTGCAGCTTTTTTTCCAGGTAAGCAAACTTTGCGTTGCGGGTATGGGCCAGCATTTTCCAGTTCCATTCCGTTGCAGTCTCAGGCATGGTAAAGGTGAAATGATAATAGCCATCAGTGCTTGCGTGTACTTGCGGGAAGAAAAAGGCGGTCTCATTAAAGTTCTTCCTGATCTTGATCACAGGCTCTTCGGCGCCAGGTAACACTATCGGGCCCTTTGTGCTGATGATCAGCACTCCCTCGCTTGCACTCGAGCCATATATGGCACTCGCATCTGCGCCTTTGAGCACCATGGCCTGGGTAATGCTTGAAGCATTCAGATTTTTTAGTTCACCAGTATAAACTATGCCATCCAGTACAATTAAGGGTTGTTTATAATCAAGTATACTTTTTGCCCCCCTGATATATACAGTTGTGGCACTTCCCATCTCCAATCTTCTTAATTGCGAACTATACCCAACTACAACAACTTCATTCAAACCGGTAGCATTGGTGACACTAACGCCTGCCGCCTGACCCTGCAGTAATGACATACTTTCGTCTGCCGGTATTCGTTTTGCATCGCTTGTAACTAAATATTGCGGCTCACTCTTTCCTCCATCACCTGCTGATGTTATCCCGGTAAGGGCAAAAGGCCAATTGGTTCCCAGGTAAAGTGGCCGCTCTTCTGTAGCAGGTAAGTTCCAATGATGCTCCTGCAATTTATCAAGGGAAGCATCGTAAAGCGTAGTCATCAATTCGGCTGCTACATTATCGTTCTTTGTTTTAATGGACACAGTAAAAGTTTCCTGTGCACCGGGCGCCATCACCTTCCGGTATTTCTCAACGATGATCTCTGGTGACTCAGCCGCGGTTTGAAACAAAAAAACTCTTTTTTCATGCCGGGATATTTGATTATTCCAAACAGAAATACGGGTAAGCAACATAGTGCCGGCTGCATTCGTTGGTATCTGGTAAGTCCAACGGCTCAGCCCCTTTTTTTCATCAGCTTCCTGGTAAATATTTTTTATTACCCGATGTTTACCGGCTGCTTCGTAAAGCATTTGGTATATGGCATAATTATCATTTTTAGCCGAACTGTACCACGTAATTGTTTCTCCCGGTTTTACAGAATTAGTCGGCAAGTAATCTATATCATCAACAGGGCTTTCACCAGATTTACTGTCAAAAATCTTGAAATTGTATTCAGATTTCCCTATGATCTTGTCATCCTGATCACAATTTGCTTCAAGCTCATAAAAACCTACCTTCATTTTTTCCCTGGGGATAGTGAGTTTTTGGTATGTTCCTGTATTGATAATTGTGTCCAATACCATTGTGCGTGTCTTACTTACCGGTGCCGATATTGCAAATTGAGGAAACCATCTACTCCAATCATGCTCAGGGTAAACCCATTGATCAACTTCCTTTCTCACAAGCCTCATAGAATCCGGGTTAGTTACCCTGTATAGTTTTATTTTTACCTCCCTGCCAACTGTTCCTTCAAAATCTGCTGTTGTGGTAACGTTCAGGGCTGGTAAAACCTGCCGGTCATATATCTTCTCTAGATCTATACGGATCTTTATGGGCCTCGTGGAAATATTTATACTTTCTTCGATGTCAGAGCTTTCGCCTGTTGCATCAACTGCGGTGGCTTTTAAGTTGTAGGCATAGTTATAAGCCTCCTTATTATCAAAATTATTTTTGGAGAGCAGCGTGTCATTTACATTTATCAGTAATTCTCCATTTTTATCTGTATAACCTGTACTGTCTTTTAGCTCTGAATTTTCATAACCAGTTGAATGCAATGGGTCAGTGCTTTTATGGAATATTATCCCATAACGACTGAGCGCATATTTTACAGGGATATTGTTCAGGTCGGCTCCGCTAAATGAACGTAATTTTAATTTGATCTTAAAAGGCTCACCCGGCCTGAGCATTTTTTTCTGTTTTTCCATGCTCAATTCAATAGTTGGCCTTTTATATTCTTCTACTTTAAATTCGCCGTTATTCCGGTAGTCCGCATCGGGATCACCTGCTATTTTCCAGTCGCCCGTGGCAGCTGTTTTCGGCAATGTGAAAGACCCTGCAAAACTTCCGAACTCATTTATTTCCAGTTTAACAGAATCTATTTTGCGATCAAACGGATCGGTCAGGGTAATAAGCGCCTTGTTTTCTTTCAGCCATTGCTTCAACTTGTTTCTCAAACCGCCGCGGCTCATATTTTCATTATTAAACAGGATAGGGGAGCCGGTTTGCGGATCTTTGGTTAAGAAAATTATCTTATAATGAACAGTTTGCCCAGGCCGGTATATGCCTCTGTCGGTAAATACATGCATGTTTAATTTGTCACCATAAAATTCTTCCAGGTCGCCATCTGTATCTTTATCGTATATGTCATCACTCTGTTTATTTGTATTTACCGCAAAATACTGACCTAAAGTATCGCCCCGGTAAGACACAGCAATACTATCCGTTTGATTTTCCGGTAAGATGATATAGCCCTTTTGTGATACCTTGAGAGGGCCTTCACTTGTCACTTCAACACTTTTCTTGAATGATCTGACAGTCGCGCCAGCTAACGGTAATCCGGTTTTTCTGTCCAAAACATAAACTCTTTCATCAGTATTAATAGCTGCGATGCCTGTAACATGAAAAGCTATGCTATTAACAGTATCTGGTTTATTTTTCAAGTCTTTATTACTAAAAAGCAGGCAATAATTCCCCTTGTCCAAAGCCTGTAGCTTCAGGTAGACAGCGTGATTATTATGGTCATCAGGAAGAGGCAAGTCGAATCCACCTTCCGTGACAGCTTTGCGACTTAATAGTGTGGGGGCTGCCATCCCCTTCTTATCCTTCACAGGCTCTTGGGGCCTTATCCTGACCACACGATAAAACATGCTCTTAGAATTTTTATAGATAGCTTTTATCGGGATATCTTCGCCCGGTATAAATTTGTCTTCCATTTCGACCCGTACTCCGGCTTTCAGTATTTGCTGTGCCATCACCTGAAGCACTTTTTGAAATACAGGGTATTTGCTTAGCTGGTCTTTATGTTGTTGATATAATTGCAGCGCCTTTATTGGCATATATTGGTACCTCTTATCAAAATTGCTGTCAATGCCATATTGGTATTGGTCATAAAACCTGGCGTATTTATTACCATCCTCATTCCAGATGAGGCAAAGCTGATAAACCGAATGGGCGCTAAAGGCTGGGTATGATGAATTTATGCTTTGAAGTAAATAATTGATGTAATGCTGCCTGCTGACCGAATCCTGGTTGAAAGAAAGGTATATGTATTTACGTGCCAGTGATTCGATAAACATGCTTACAGCTTTATTGGAGCTATTAAAGGACAACCATTTTTGGTACCCTTTTAAACTTGTCATTTTTCCGTTCTTCGTGTTTGCCAGGCTATCCAGCAACAGCCTGAACCTTGGGGAAGGCAGCGAAGCCCATCCGCTCAAAAATGGCTGTTCCTGGTTATATGCATAGTATCTGCCTGCGGCCAGGTTGATGCTTTCTGCTAAAACAATGTCTTCAAATTTAGGCTCGAATAAAAAAACATCAGGGTTGGAGGAAAGCCACATAGGCTCTTCTACTTTCCCTTTGTAAGGGTTATTGTATGCGGCATCCAGGTCTTTGATCACGAGACTATCCCGTTGTGTTATAGTAAGAGCTGCATAATCCGGCTGCAGGTTTTTAGTACGATAAGCTGCCACATTAAATCGTAAGTAGCGATGATTAAAATTATTTATCCGCTGCGCCCTTAGAACATGCATGATCAATTTTAAACCTACAGACGCATTTGGATCATTTAACAAAGTATCCATAAAAGCGCTGTTGCGGAAGTACAGTGTATCTTCTGTCCGCAAGTCGCGGATCTTCATCAGGTCGTTCAGGCTGCGGGCCAGGGTGACATCATCTTTTGACCTAATTGCTTTTTGCTTCCATTCATCCAATCGCTGCTGCACTAATTGCAGCATTTGTTTTTTGCCGATCGCTACCTCCAGTGCTTCCAGGCCGGCAGTATCCAACAGGGGGGCTTTCACCTGGCAATATCCTGTTGCAAACCCAAAAAACAAAAGGAATGCAAGGGTATAATAAAAAGGTTTAGAATGATAAGTGTGCATAGGTCCGGGTTTAGTGTCCATTGTTTAAGATCATTTTACCTAAGGATGCCGATCAAATCCATTTTCCATAAATGATCTGAAAATTTTTATTCAGCATATTCAGTTTGCGCGGCAGAAGTATAGTTATCCAGCGTCTTTCTCAATTGTTCTTTGATTTGCTTTACCAATATCCTGGGCCCAAATACCCTGATCTTTGAACCAAAGCCTAATAGCTCACGCTCCAATTCAAAATTCAGGATCACCCTGATGCTGAAAATTTTACCGTCCGGTACTTCTTTCAATAGCTTTTGGGTATGGTGCAGCGGTTTGGTGATCACATAAGGCGCATTGGCATTATCTATCCAGAAAATCACTTCACAGTCTCGCTGATTGGGACTTTTAGTTACCCCCAATACATCGTTGTAATAGGTTGATAAGTTAATGCTGTTGTTTTCGCGGTAATCTTCTTCGTGTTCTTCTACAGTTTGTATCCTGTCAAGCGCAAGTGTCAGCAAGGAAGCGTTGCGTGCGTGCGATCGTCCCAGTACAAACCAGCGATTACGGTATTCCTTTAGCAAATATCCACTGAAACAAAAGGTACTGGCCTCACGTGCCTTGAACGACTGGTAGCTAATGCACAGCGTCTTTTTAGCAACAATAGCTTTGCGGATTGCTTCTATCCATTCCAGACCTTTCAGTTTGTCATTTTTTTCAAAATCGATTACCGGTGCGCGTTTTGTTTTTTGGGTATATATCTTGTCTTCCAGTTTGCTCACCATTTCGTTAAGGTCGGCAAAGTGGCCAATACCTTTAAACTGTTTCAGCAAGTCGGATACCTCGCCCAGTAACTGCATATCCTGGTTGTTGAGCGGGATATTGTTAATGCTATAATTTTTATCGTTGGGAAAAG
>JBEHXM010000139.1:0-12321 GCA_048498695.1 Bacteroidota bacterium | reverse complement strand
CTGGCAAAATAAAGGAGGCCAATGGAACGACAGGCCGATGACCCTCGGCAATACCCGCCACCCTTTCACCCAGATACAGATCACCGATAAAGGACTTGATGAAATAGCAAAATATGTGGAAGGCGTACGTAATGCGGTAGGTTACGAAATACCGTTGTCATCAGATCACTTCGGGCACTTTGATATGAACAATATTATCAGGCTGGCGAAAAAGCTGGAACCGTATAGATTAGCCTGGATGGAGGATACTGTTCCATGGCAATTTGCCGATCAGCTAAAGACCATAACAGATACAGTCGATACACCAATAGCAACCGGAGAGGACATCTTCCTGAAAGAGAACTTTATGAAGCTGTGTGACATGCATGCGGTTGATATTATCCATCCCGACCTTTCTACTTCGGGCGGTTTGCTGGAAACCAAAAAGATAGGCGATTATGCACAGGAAAAGGGTATAGCCATGGCTATGCACTTTGCAGGCACACCGGTAGCTTTTATGGCCAATGTACATTGTGCGGCCGCTACAGAGAACTTTTTGGCATTGGAACATCACAACATCGATTTACCCGTCTGGCCGGATTATGTAAAAAGGGTTGATGGCAAACCATTGATTGATCACGGCTACGGCGTACTATCAGAAGCGCCTGGTTTGGGTGTCGAATTGAATGAGGAGGTCCTGAAAAAACACCTGGACCCCAAAGATAAAACCTGGTTTGCACCAACCCCCGAATGGACCGAAAAGCGCAGCTGGGACAGATTGTGGAGTTAACTGCTTATTAAAAACCCCTATTATAAAGCTTTATAAAATTAATGATAGGATTATGAAAAATAACAGAAGGGACTTTCTTAAAAAGAGCGCTTCATTAGCAGCGGCCATGACCATTGGTGGCAGCACTGCCTCACTGGCCGGTGTACAAGGTGTTTCTAAAAGAAGAAGTCAGGAATATAAGGAGGTGGTGAGGGACGCGGGCATGCAAATGTGCGAAGCGTACTTCTCCGGAATGGATCAGCAAAAGATAGCCTTAACCAAGCAAATGGATGTTTTAGGTGCTGTTGGCGGTATCAACCCGAAACTGGCTGGCACCGATGCGAAACCATGGGAATATGAGACTATTGCCGCTAATGTTAAAGCTTGGAAAGATGTTGGACTGAATTTGCGTGTAATAGAAGGACCGCCGTCTTTGGGCGAAAAAACTAAACTTGGGCTGGAGGGACGGGATGAGGAGATAGCAAATTTTATCACCTTTATGCACAACCTGGCTAAAGCCGGTATTGATATTATTTGCTATAACTGGATGCCGGTGATCAGTTGGTTCCGTACAGATATGGCCAAGCCAGGTCGGGGAGGTGCCCTTGTGACCGCGTTTGATTACGAAGCCATTAAAGATGCACCTGTTACCAAATACGGACAAGTATCAAAAGATACCTTATGGAAAAACCTGGAATACTTTTTAAAAGCCGTGGTGCCCGAAGCTGAAAAAGCCGGTGTAAAACTGGCCATGCACCCTGATGATCCGCAGGTTGACAGTATAAAGGGGATTTCGCGCATCATGACCACCGTTCCGAATTTTGACCGCTTGCTGAACTTGTATCCAAGTCCTAATAATGGTATCACCATGTGCCAGGGTAATTTCTCATTGATGGGTGTTGATATCCCAAAAACGGTACATCATTTTGGTAAGGAAAAAATTCACTTTGTACATTTCAGGAATGTGAGAGGCGGCAAATTCAAGTTTGAAGAAACTTTCCATGATGAAGGCCAGATAGATATGTACGCAGCAATGAAGGCTTATTATGAAATTGGCTTTAAAGGTCCGATCAGGCCCGACCACGTACCTACAATGGCAACCGACAGCAATGCGAATCCCGGATATAGTACGCTGGGGATCTTATATGCGCACGGATATATACGCGGCTTAATGGAAGCTGTTAGTAAGGAAAATGTGTGATGCCTGAAATTTATAAATAATCAGATAACTCAACCAAGCTTTAATTAAATCATAAATGAACAAGAAAATTATCATGATCGGCCTGTTGCTTATAGGTGCAACTTTTACGAAGGCCCAAACAGTTGGCTCATCGCCGGAATATATTAAAACACTGACTTCTAACTGGAAGGGCGAGAGGTTCCCTGATGGCCGGCCAAAAGTATCTGATAACCTGCTCAAGCGTCTTAAAAATGTATCTATTGAAGATATATGGGGTGTATTGAGCGGCAAAGGTTTTGTTAATCAATTTGAAGGCGATTGGATGATCATCAACCCGGATAGCGTAATGGTTGGGCGTGTAGTTACCGCTCAATATATGCCATCGCGCCCCGACCTGGTGGAGGTAGTAAAAGCGCAGGGAAAAGTCGAGGGCCGTGCTCAGCAGGGCGGAACCAATTCGTGGCCTATTGACGCTTTGGTTGATGGCGATGTTTACGTGGCCGATGGTTACGGCAAAATGGCAGATGGTACTTTAATAGGCGATAACCTGGGCAATTCTATTTATGCAAAATCGCATAATGGCGTGATATTTTATGGCTCGGTACGCGATGCGGAAGGGTTGGAAGAGATAAAAGGCTTTAATGCATTTATAAAAGGAACAGACCCATCTTACATCAAAAATATGATGCTGACCACCATTAACGCGCCTATCCGTGTTGGCAGGGCCACTGTATTGCCCGGCGATGTTGTGCTGGCAAAAAAATACGGTGTATTATTCATACCGGCTTACCTTGTTCAGGAAGTGGTGATAAATGCAGAAGTTACTGTGCTGAGAGATCAGTTTGGACATCAGCGCCTGCGCGAAAAGAAATACCTGGCCGGGCAGATCGACAGCCAATGGTCGGACGATATAAAGAAAGACTTTTTAGACTGGCTGCGTCATTATCCTGGTAAATTACCTATGGATCAGCAGGAATTGGATAATTACCTGCAAGAGCGCCACTTTTAATTTTCTTAGTTTTTCGTTAAAAACCTCTTTCGATAAAATTGGATGAAGAGAAATTTACTGACCATTGCCTCGGTTTTAATCCTTTTTGCTGCCTGTAAACACGGGGATAAAATCCCCAATGCCGACTGGCCCAAATATGGCGGCAATGATTTTGGCAACCGTTATTCAACCCTCACACAGATCAATAAGGAAAATGTAAAAGATCTTAAAGTTGCCTGGATCTATGAAACCGGTGATAACAAAGACACTACGAAGCGGGGCATAGGTATGCAATGCCAGCCCATTGTGATCAAAGGGATCATGTATGGGGTATCGCCAAAGTTAAAGGCATTTGCCATCGATGCAAAAACAGGAAAGGAGCTTTGGCGATTTGATCCTTTTGCCCACCTTGAACCGATGTATCACCCTTCCCGCGGGGTAACTTATTGGGAAAGTGGCAACGACAAACGCATTATTTATGCTGCAGGAAGTTTCATTTATGAACTTAATGCCGCGAATGGACAACTGGTAGATGGTTTTGGTGACCATGGGAAAGTCGACCTGTACACAGGTTTGCAGGAAGGTCTCGATCACGATGTGCACCAGCAATATGTTACACAAACTACACCGGGTATAGTTTATAAAAATACTTACGTGATGGGCACGATGTCAACCGAAAGCGGAGACGCGGCACCCGGTCCTGTACGGGCATTCGATGTGCTTACCGGTAAATTAAAATGGATATTTCATACCATCCCATTTCCGGGTGAGGAGGGATATAATACATGGTCGCCTGATTCCTATAAATATAATGGAGCGGCCAATAACTGGTCGGGTTTAACCTTAGATGAAAAGCGGGGTACTGTTTACACAGGCACCGGCTCCGGATCTGTAGATTATTATGGCGCTGAACGCAAGGGGACTAACTTTTATGCCGATTGTATACTGGCGCTTGATGCAGAAACCGGTAAGCTAAAATGGCATTTTCAGTTTATTCATCACGACCTTTGGGACCGCGACCTTCCGGCGCCTCCAAACTTATTTACGCTGAAAAAGGATGGCAAAATGATTGATGTGCTGGCCACAGCCGGAAAGGACGGTGTAGTTTATGTACTTGATCGTGACAGCGGGAAACCTATATTTCCGGTAGTTGAAAGACCTGTGCCGACAGCCAATCCTTTAAAAGGGGATGAACCCTGGCCTACACAACCTTACCCGGTTAAACCGGCACCGTTTTCGGTTCAGTACCTGACAGAAGATCTGTTGACCGACCTCACTCCCGAAGATCATGCATTTGCCTTAAAGCGGTTTTTAACTACCCGCCGCGGGAATAAATTTGAACCTCCGAGCCGTGAAGGGACTATTGTATTTGGCATTGGCGGCGGCGCTGAGTGGGGCGGGACATCGGTTGACCCTGATGGAGTAATGTATGTAAATGCAAATAATATGCCCTGGGACCTGCGTATGCTGCCCGCCGATTCGCTGAACAAGGCGATGGCCTCATCAGGTAAAAGGGCGTTCATGACCAATTGCTCCGGCTGCCATGGTGCCGACCGCAAAGGTGGCGGTGAGTTCCCAAGCCTGGTTGATATTGACAAAAAACTGGATGTTGCAAAGGTATACAGCATTTTACAGTCTGGCAGCGGCCGTATGCCATCATTTAAACGCCTCCAGCCACAGGAAAAATATTCAATTGTTAAATATTTGTTCGGCGATAAAATGCCTGCCGATCTGGGGGCGCGCAGTCCGCATAATTCAGGAGTGACCAAAAACCAAACCCCGCCACCGGCCAAACCGGGTGAAAAATCAAAATATCCATATAGTCCTCCGTTTGTAAGCAATGGTTTTGTACAGTTCAGGGGGCCTGATGGTTATCCGGCTATTAAACCACCCTGGGGCACATTGAATGCAATTGACCTGAAAACAGGTGATTATAAATGGAAGGTGCCCCTGGGCGAATATGAGGAACTGACGAAAAAAGGCATTAAACCAACCGGGACCGAAAACCACGGCGGCATGGTAGTTACGGCAGGGGGCCTGCTATTTATTGCCGCAACTGAAGATAACTATCTGCGTGCCTTTGATAAAGACAGCGGGGAAGTGTTATGGAAGTACAAATTACCCGCAGGTGGCATAGCTACACCAATTACCTATGCGATAGATGGCAAACAGTATGTCGTAATAGCAGCCGGCGGCGCCAAATACGGAAAAAAAGCAGGGGGCTCATTCCTGGCATTTGCAATAGCCGGTAAAAAATGATCTAAAGGCGTACCCTGGTAAGCTTTAATGAATAATGGGTTCTCCACATCGTTGTCTGCCAATACCATGGCAAAGTGTGTTGCACGTAGCAAAGTAAGCAACAGTTAGCTGTGGTTAATAAGAGGCTATGAGACTTACTCTGATTTATTGCTCAATGGGATGAAACCGTACATCGATTGTAATAAAAACGGACGTTAAAACTTCATTACGTGATGTAATATATTAATATTCAAATAATTATATCATTGGCATGAAATTTAATAGGTTAATGTTAAATCCATTATGGCATCCGTTCATAAAAGATTGTAATAGGATCAAGCGTTTTAACAAGCATACAGATTAAGTCAAAGACATGATAAGACATTATTTAAAGATTGCCCTACGAAATTTGGAGAAGAACAAAGTATATACTTTTATCAATATTTCGGGTTTGGCCATTAGCATGGCCTGTACTTTATTGATCGTTCTTTTTGTAAAGGACGAGCTTAGTTATGATAAATACTATAAAGATGCCGGTAATATTTACCGGGTGGTAAAAGATTTTGTAAATGTTGGTGGTAGCCGGTTACCAGACGCAACAAGCCCTGCAGCCTTAGCTCCTGCAATGCAAAAAGAAATGCCCGAGGTTGCCGCTGCAACAACGCTGTACCCAAACTGGGGACAGATATATTTAATTAAGCATGGCGAAAAAAAGATACAGGAAGAAAGGCTTTACCGAGTTGATAATAGCTTTTTTAAGGTGTTCAGCTATCCCTTTATAACAGGCAACGCCAATACTGCTTTAAATGACACCAAATCGATCGTATTGACACAAAGCAGCGCAAAAAAATACTTTGGGAGTGAGAACCCGGTAGGGAAGGTACTGACCATTGATGGCATGGGCGACATGCAGGTAACCGCGGTAATAAAAGATGTGCCGGCTAATTCGCATTTTCATTTTGATTTTCTTGTTTCTATAAAAACATTAGGCAAGGGCCTGGATACCAATTGGGGGCAGTATAACTATTACACCTATGTAAAAACAAACGGACCTGTTAACCAGGCGAACTTTACCAGTAAAATACAGGCGCTCTATAAGAATGCTAAAACCAATGATAAAAATATATTCTGGATACAGCCCATTGAGGATATCCACCTTAACTCGAGCCTGAAATGGGAACTGGAGCCTAACAGCGACAAGCTTTATGTTTACATATTCACGCTGATAGGGGTTTTTATTACGCTGATAGCCGCTATTAATTATATGAATTTAGCTACAGCCAGGGCATCGGAGAGGGCGAAAGAGATCGGTGTGCGTAAAGTGATCGGCGCATTGAAAAGCTCTTTGGTTAACCAGTTATTATTAGAATCGGTGATCACCTGTTTCCTGGCGTTACTACTGGCTATTTTTGTTGCCCGGCTTTTATTACCGGTTGTCAATGAGCTGACGGGTAAACAGCTTAATTTGTTATCGAGCCCTGCCTATCTGGTATATACGGTTTTAGGCACATTGCTCCTTGGTATCATGGCGGGTGTTTTCCCAGCACTTTACCTGGCTTCATTTAAGCCTGTAATTGTGCTTAAAGGTTTTAAATCCAATGAAAAAGGGGCATTATATTTAAGAAAATCGCTGGTGGTAGTGCAGTTTACTATTTCAATTGTGCTGATCATAGGCGCCATAATTGTATCACAGCAAATGCAGTTCATCAGATCGGCTAAGCTGGGACTGGATACCGATAAAGTGCTGGTGATCAACAAAAGTTTTCGCGTTCCGCATAAAGAAGCCTATTATAATGAGCTGGTTAAAATCCCGGGGATCAAGCAGGTTGCTTACTCCCAGGGGATGATCGGGACTTTAAACTCAACCAGTTCGCTCAACCTGAGAGGCTCATCAAATACCCAACTGGTAAACTTCTTAAGCGCAGGCAATGGCTATTTTGATGTGCTTAACATAGAAATGAAAGAAGGCCGCGGATTTTCTGAGAAATTCCCTTCGGATACCCTGACCAACGGCGCCCATGGTCCGCTTGATCAAAACATTGGCGGAATTGTGCTCAACGAAACGGCTGTACGGGATCTGGCGATACCAGAGCCTGTAATTGGGAAAGAGATTCTGTGGGGGACGGATAAAGACACCACCTACTACGTGAAAATTATAGGTGTTGCCAGGGATTTTCATTTTACCTCCATGCGCAATAAGATAAAGCCATTCGCCTTTGTCAATGCCCCCGGCGCAGAGGGAAGCTTTACCATAAAATTATCCGGTAAAAACATAACTGCCACCATTGCCCAGGCAGAAAGCAAATGGAATGCCTTGTATCCGGATAAGCCTTTTCAGTATACCTTCCTTGATGATACTTTTGCCAGGATGTACCAATCTGAATCCCGTTTTCAGACTGTATTTATCAGCCTGGTGGTATTGGGCATCCTGATCGCCAGTCTTGGGTTGTTCGCTTTGGCAACTTTTGCCGCACAGCAAAGGGTAAAAGAAATTGGCATACGCAAGGTTTTAGGCGCATCGGTTATCAATGTGGTTAGCCTGCTTTCAAAGGATTTTTTAAAGCTTGTTTTGGCAGCCCTCCTGATAGCGGTTCCAATTGGTTGGTACGCCATGAACCGATGGCTACAGGACTTTGCTTACCAGATACATATCAAATGGTGGGTTTTTCCGCTGGCGGGTTTGCTTGCCATCATTATTGCGCTGGTCACGATCAGTTTTCAGTCAATAAAGGCGGCCCTGGCAAACCCGGTCAAAAGCTTGAGAAGTGAATAATGGCGTTGTCACAGTAAGCAGATTAAAAAGAAAAAGCCGTTGGGCTTTTACAAAGCAGGAGATACCAAAATAATAAAAAAGATTTAATCAATTTTTTATCAAGATCAATTCGTATCCTCTTTAAGTGGTTTTCGGTGCCAGTAATTCGCCAGTAATGATCCGGTAGTATTCATGAGCGGGCCAAATACTGCCGGGGCAAGGCCGACTGTAGCAATTTTGCCCATTGTTTTCGCGAGGCCTGATGCCAGGCCGGCATTCTGCATCCCAACCTCTATGGCCATGGTGCGGCAATCGCGTTCGGACATTCTAAATAAACGGCCCGACCAGTAACCCAGCGTGTAACCCATTAAATTATGAATCAGCACGAGTAAAACCAGCATCCCGCCGATATTTAGCAGGCTATCCCTGCCGGCAGCGGTGATAATTACGATGATAAAAGCTATGCCGAACATGGATACTAATGGCATCAGTTTTTCCAGCCATAACGCGCGTTTCAATAAATACTTGTTAAACAAAACACCTGCTCCGATAGGTATGATCACGATTTTTATAATATCCCACATCATGCTAAGCGCATCTATTTTGATAAATTCCCCTCCAAGCAATTTCATTAGCAACGGCGTAAAAAAAGGAGCCAGCATAGTAGAAACTGCGGTTATAGTAACCGATAATGCGAGGTTGGCCTTGGCCAGGTATGACATGACATTGGAGGCCATGCCATTGGGCGAACAACCCACCAGGATGATCCCGGCAGCGATCTCGGGCGGGAAACCACTCAGTTTGGCTAAGGTAAAACCGAGCAGCGGCATAATGATGAAATGACTGCCAACGCCTATAAATACGCCTTTAGGCATCTTGATCACACCGGCAAAATCCTTAAGCCCCATAGAAGTACCCATTCCGAACATAATCAACTGTAGCAATGGGGTAATTAATGTAGAGAGTTTAAATCCATTTACCTGGACAAAATATTGCGGATAATACAAAGCTGAGGTTACCGCCGCAAAAATGATAACGGTATACGAGAATCCTTTCAATGCTTTTGACCCGCGGAATGCAATGGCCGAGGTCAAAAAAAATGCAATGATAAAGATGCCCGCAGTGGCAATACCACCCTGAGCGATGCGCCATAAGGCAGCAAGCAGGCAGCACACGGCGATACCGGCCAATACTTTGTAAATACTAATGTTCTTCAAAACTTAAATTTAGGTTATAGTTGATTACCAGGTACGTTTTTCCATAAAGGAATCTAACTGCGCCCTGGTCATTTTTCCTTCTTTCGGATGCTGGTCGAGCCATTTCAGGAAAGCTTCCCTGATCTGGTTTGACCATTGGCTGTCAATTTCGCCGGTGCTAAATGTGCCTGCCTTAAGCATAGCATGGCTAAACTTATCGCGCAAGGCAACAAACTCTGATGTAGCAACCACCTTCTCGGCCAAATGAGCGGGTATAAAAAGCACCCCTTCTTTTTCCGATATTACCAGGTCGCCCGGTAAGACCATAGCATGTCCGATCCGTATAGGAGTGTTAAGTCCCATCAGCACCATTTCTTCGAGATAAGAGGGGTCAAAATCACGCACGAAAGCGTTAAAACCATGTATCGCTTTTAATCCCTGTAAGTCGCGTGCGGAACCATCAAAGATGACGCCATTGCCCGATTTATTGAAGATAGAGTTGCCCAGGTTATCGCCTATCAAAGTACCGCCTTTGATCTTCCCAAAACCATCGGCTACATACACATCGCCTTTTGTTAAAACATCTATAGGCCATGCGTTGGTATTGCCTTTCCGCCCTTCCTTTACACCCTTGGCTTTAATGTTCTTTTCAACATCCGGCCGGCTCGGCATATACATGGCTGTCACCACACGGCCGACAACCGGTACCGTATCATTCGCCATTTTCCAGTTGCTTTCAAACTGGTTGTTATAACCTTCGTTTCTTAATACGGTCCATGCATCCTCTATACTGATCTTTTTTGCCCGTTCGATCAGCTCATCCGGGATTTTTGGCCTGCCGTCAGAAAAACGCTCACCCTTCCATTCGGATGTGTAAAATACCAGTTCGTCCTTTGAAATGGTTTGGGCTTTGACTTTATGATAGCTTCCAATGGAGGCGAAAAATGCTAAGGTTAAAAGTTTATGGTATTTCATAGTTCATCGAAGCGAAATATAACTAATATTTTCAGATCAGTGGGTTTCACCTTTTAGCGCTGCCTGTTTACTGACAACAACAGCCTTAGGTGGATAAATTGGAGTCACTATCCCGTTAAGATCATAAACTATCTTGCCTGCGCGGATGGTAAGCTCACATTCCAATTTTTTGCTGGCTTCTACCTTGTAGCCTGTGTAATCAAATAATCCGAATTTACCCTCGCGGACATTAAGCACAGCTACATCGGCAACTGTCCCAACTGATAGATTACCTAATTCCTCATGTTTTATTTCTTTTGCAGGATTTGATGTGCTGGCTTGTATCACATCATGGAAAGGCATACCCATGGCTAAAAACTTCGACATACAGGTAAGCATATCTTTCATGGCGTCATTCATACTGCCCACGTGGAGATCTGTGCTGATTGAATTTGGGAAAAAGCCCTCTTTAGCAGCAGGTATCGCCTGCGAATAAGCAAAGCTAATACCGCCATAGCCCACATCAAATATGATCCCGCGTTTGCGGGCTTCATAAACAAATGGCTTTACCTTATTGGTTTGCAGATCGACGATATACTCGCGGCTGCCCAGTTGACCAAAACAATGGGTGAAAATATCACCGGGACGAAGATGTTTCATAAACAACTCTTCGATTGATAACGGCGGGTTACTTCCTCCAAAGTCGATCATGGCGGGGATACCGCCTGCCAGCGTGCCGGCCTCTACCGCACGGTCGGCAGGTGTCCAGTCATGACCTTCGTAGTGGGCCAGCTTTATCCCTACAATGATATTTTTATATTTCCTGGCAACCATCGCAGTCATCCTGGCATCCATGTCGTTGGGGTTTTGCTCATAGGTGCCACGCATACCTTCGCCCACAATATTTAAGAACGCCAGTACACGCGTTTGTGAATTATCGATGGTTTGCGCCTTAAAGGTAGGGAAGGTTCTCCAACCGGAACTCCCGGCATCTACCACGGTTGTTACGCCATTTCTGAACGTAAAACCATCAGGTGGCAAGGCCAGGTTGCCGTCTTCATATTGATGATCAGGCTGGGTGCCGAAGAAATTATGGGTATGGATGTCTATCAGGCCTGGGGTTACATAAAATCCTTTGGCATCAACTATCTGCGTGGCTTGTTTGGCATCAATATTTTTTGATACCGCGGCTATTTTACCGCCACTGATGGCAATGTCCATAACGGCATCAATGTCATTTTTAGGGTCGATGACATGTCCGCCTTTAATCACAATATCATAGGATTGCGCCAGTGCAGCCCCGCTGTACAAGCCTAGCAGCATGAATAATAATAAACAACTTTTTCGCACTTTAATTTGAATTATTGATTACTGTTAAAATTAGATTTAGAATGATCAGGTGGCCTGCTGTAATATTGATTTCACCTTGGCGGCTACCACGTCTACCTGGTCTGGCCGCAAAAGCACCACACCAACAAGCAGATGATCTTTTCTACCACCGGCAACAATGCTTGGCGTACCGCTTTTTAAGGCTTTTATAACGTCTTCAGGCTTGATCTTGACCTTATCCTGGTCCCAGGTTACTTTAAGGCTTGGGAAGGCATTCGCCGGGCCCGGATCAACCACTGTTTCAGTTTTTACGGTTTGAACAGACTCCAATTGTGTGCCGATATGTTTGGCACGATCCAACCAATCCTGCCATTCTTTCTTATGATCTCTTTCGAGGTAAGCCTTCAGGGCCGCATACATGCCAAACATTTCTTCCTTATTCACCTTCATCGGGCGACCGATAGGCGCTTCATTCGGACTGTGGTTGAGGCGGGCAGCTATGATCAGGTCCTTACGACCAAAAAGCAGACCGGCGCTTTGCGGGCCGCGTATCATTTTACCACCGGAAAAAGTCACGAGGTCAAAACCGATTTTTTGATACTTGAACAGGTTTTCAACCGGTGGTACGTCTGCCGCTGCATCTAAAAGGGTAGGGATGTTGTGCTTTTTGGCAACCGCCACAAAATCGGCGTGGGTGATACTGCTTTTCCCTGCCGCGTTAAAAAACAGCGCCATTACTGTGTTACTATTGATCGCCTTTTCCATCTCATCGGCACCTTCCACCTCAATTATTTTAGCACCTGTGGTAGTAACTGCCTGGTCGAACAGGTACCTGTGTGTTTTTTGCATGCCAAACGAGAAATGGAAGAAGCGGTCAGTAACTATGCGGCACGCGCGGCTGAGAAAATGCGACGGCAGGGCCTGGCTACAGCTTCC
>JBEHXM010000138.1:0-12324 GCA_048498695.1 Bacteroidota bacterium | reverse complement strand
ACAGGCCTTAATACTGATGGCACATTGGCCAACCCAAGATCGCGCTGGGGAGGTATATTCCGGGGGATATCGACCAACGATTTTGAGTCGCTAAATGTTCAATACATAGAGTTTTGGGTAATGGACCCATTTATTGGCAAGCCAAACTCACAGGGCGGTGATCTGTATTTTAACCTCGGTAATATATCAGAAGACATTTTGTTAGACGGCCGTAAAAGCCTTGAAAATGGGCTGCCGGTTAATGGTGATGCCAACCAGGTGGATACGACAGCATGGGGCAAGGTATCCAAACAGCAGCCGGTTGTAAATGCGTTCGACAATAACCCGAGCGCGCGTGTTTTACAGGATGTGGGTTTGGATGGATTGAATGACGGGGAAGAAAAAACGAAGTTCGCCAACGTGGTGCAACAGGTACAAACCCGCGTGGATGCCCAGGCTGCCAATAGTTTCGCCAGTGACCCTTCATCAGATGATTACCAGTATTATGAAGGCTCACAGCTTGATCAGGCCCAGGCAGGTATTTTGCAGCGTTACAGTAAATATAACGGTACTGAAAGCAACTCTAAAACATCCGAACAATCACAGGCGGCCTTAGGTATCGCAACCTCAGCTGCCACCTCACTGCCCGATGCAGAGGATATTGACCGGGACAATAACATGAACCAGGATGATGAGTATTTCCAATACAGGGTATCCATCCGTCCGCAGGATATGGTGGTGGGACAAAACTTTGTAAATGACAAGGTAACCTCACAGGTGAAGCTGGCTAACGGTCAAACGCAATCTGTTACCTGGTACCAGTTCCGTATCCCCATCAATAGCTATCAATCGGCTGTGGGTAATATACAGGACTTTAAATCGATCCGCTTTATCAGGATGTTCATGACCAATTTTGCTGATACGGCTATTTTACGTATGGCTACGCTGCAATTGGTAAGGGGAGAGTGGCGCGCATTTAATACAGAAAATAATCCTGCAAATGTGATCGCCGATCCGGCAATTGTAAATGCACCATTAGATAATTCGTCACTTGATGTGGAAACCGTAAACATCGAAGAAAACGGTAACCGCACGCCAATACCTTACGTGGTGCCACCCGGTATTGTAAGGCAGCGTAATTATAACAACGTTCAAACCAATACCCAATTAAATGAGCAGTCTCTTTCCGAAAACTTTGCAAGACTGAGGGATGGTTACTCAAGAGCTGCATTTAAACCGTTTAATAATGACCTGCGGAAATATAAACGTTTGCAGATGTTTATCCACGCTGAGGGTACCTCGCTCAGGAATAATGATGTGAGTGCGTTTATCCGCTTGGGGGTAGATTATATCGATAACTATTACGAATACGAAATACCGTTATCGGTTACCCAGCCCGGTACTGCCGACCCCAATGCGATATGGCCGGCAGCAAATGAGCTCGATCTGCAGCTTTCGCTGCTGACCAATGCTAAAGTAGCGCGTAATAATGCTAAACTGAACGGACAACCATGGCCCTTAACTGTGCCGTTTACCTTATCAGACGGGCGTAATAAGATCACCATCAAAGGTCAGCCGGACCTGAGCCGCCTGGCTGCGGTAATGGTAGGTGTGCGCAACCCCTTAAGAAACGGTTCAGTTCCCGGAGATGACGGCCTGGATAAATCGGGTATCGTTTGGTTTGATGAGTTGCGCCTCACCGACTTTGATAACAAAGGCGGATGGGCCGCCACAGGAAGGATGGACGCTAAATTAGCCGATTTTGCAACCCTGACAGTATCGGGTACGAAAACTACCGTGGGTTTTGGCGCGCTTGATTCAAGGCTGGAAGACAGGAGCATGAACGATACCAGGACTTACGATGTATCGGGCAATGTGGAGTTAGGTAAGTTTTTCCCGGATAAGAGCGGCGTGCATATCCCGCTATATGTGGATATATCAAAACAGGTAAGCACGCCTGAGTATGACCCGGCTTCGCCAGACATTACCTTAAAGCAGACGTTGCAGGGAGCTACCAGCAGTAAACAGCGTGATTCGATACAAAATGCTGCCGAAGACTATACCTCGCGGAAAAGCTTCAACCTGACCAACGTACATAAAGCCAAAACGAACCCAACGGCGCCAAACCACGTTTGGGATGTCGAGAATTTGAATGCTACGTATTCCTATACCGAATACGATCACCATGATTTTACAACACTGAGCGATTTTGAAAAAACATATCATGCTTCATTAGCCTATAATTTTACTACCCAGCCTAAATATTACAGCCCTTTTGAGAAGGTGATCAAAAACAACATGCTGTCGCTCATCCGCGACATCAATATTGATCTGATACCGTCCCGGTTGAATTACAGTATCAGCTTTGACCGTTTTTATTCCGAGAACACGCTGCGGAACAACGACCCTACCAACGTGATCCCGATACCAACAACGTATAATAAAACCTTTAACATTACAACGGTGTATGGTATGGGATGGAATTTAACCAAATCGCTGACCATGGACATCGACGCAACCAACCTGGCCACCGTTGACGAACCCGCCGGACGCGTAGATGGTTTAAAGAAAGATACCCTATGGCATAATATATTGAACCTGGGGCGTACGACGAACTATAACCACACCCTTACTTTTAATTACAATGTGCCAATCAATAAAATTCCTTTTATGGATTGGGCTACGATAATAGCGCGTTACAGTACACACTTTACCTGGCAGGCGCAGCCGCTTTTTGCCATTAACGATCCATCCTATGATGTGGGTAACAGTATTGAGAACAAGCGGCAGATACAGTTGAACCCGACATTCAATTTTGTTACCTTATATAATAAATTTCCCTTTATCAGGAATGTAAACGCTAAGGGAAAAGAGGGTGAAGAAAAAAGCGGTTTGAGTAAAACCCTGATCGGTTTATTAACAAGCGTAAAAGACCTGAGCCTTGCCTATACCCGTGGTGATGGAACATTTTTGCCCGGTTATCTGCCAAATAGCGGCTTTGCTGGCGAAGATTTTGACTATAACGCACCGGGTATAGCGTTTTTATTGGGCAGCCAGGCGGATATAAGGCAAAAAGCTGTTGCAGGCGGCTGGCTTACAACCGATACGCTCCAAAACCAGCTATTTGTTAAGACAGTCAATCAGGATTTGCATATTAAAAGCTCACTTGAACCATTCAAAGATTTAAAAATCGATCTCATCGCATTTAAAACGACCGATAAGAGTTATCAAACCAATTTTAAGTCTCTGCCTGGCAGTAATGGCTTTGCAAGCCTTGCTCCAACCACCACCGGTGATTACACGATTAGCTATATGTCGATCGGAACGGCATTTTCAAAAATAAGCGGTATTGATAACTCGTCCAGTGTGTACAACAAATTTTTAGGCTACAGGGCTATTATTTCACAAAGATTAGGCCAGCAAAACCCAAATTCGTTATCCGTACCGGGAACTTACGCTGATGGCTACGGACCGAATTCACAAAATGTGGTCGTACCTGCTTTTTTAGCTGCGTATACCGGCAAGAGTGCAGAAACAGTAGGGCTTAATGGCTTCCCACGGCTGCCTATACCCAATTGGGATATCAGGTACAGCGGTTTGGCGCGTATCCCTTTTTTAGCAGATCTGTTTGAATCAGTTGATATTAAAGATGGGTACCGTTCAACATATACAGTAGGTAATTACACCTCCCTGCTGCAATACCATATAACTGACGGTTTTGTAAGTTCACGTGATCTGAATAATGACTTCGTGCCACATTATCAGTTTTCTTCGGTTACTATTTTTGAGCAGTTTGTGCCATTGCTGGGAATTGATGTCAGGTTTAAAAACAATGTTACTGCAAATATCGAATATCGTCAAAGCAGGGCGCTTAGCCTCAGCTTGTCTAATAGCCAGCTGGCACAGCAAAATGAAAACGATATCGTATTTGGATTTGGATATAAGACCAAGGATTTCAGGTTTCCATTCGGACTTTTCGATGGGAAAAAATTAAATAATGACCTTACGTTTAAAGTGGATTTTTCATTGAGGGATAATAAAACCCTCATCTACCAGGCGGATATCCCCGGAGCACAAGTGTCATCAGGCGCGCAAAATATTACTTACCGGCCAGAGATAGATTATGTGATCAACCAGCGCTTTAACCTGAGCCTGTTTTATGATTCCAATATTACCCGGCCTTATACCTCGCAGACCTTTAATACGGCATTTACAAACTTCGGTATCAACCTGAAATTGTTGCTGCAATAAAAAAACCGCCCTGTATTGGCGGTTCTTTCATAATATATGTTGAGTTGAAATTTTCTCAATCAGCTTTGCTGACCCTGCCGGAACCAAGATAGCTCGGGTTGATCACATCGGCATTTCCGGTATAAATTACATTGCCGGAGCCTGTAATACGGGCTGTAATACGTTTTTCTACAGCAACATAAATATTTCCTGATCCGGTAATGCCTGCTTCGGTATTTACTGTTTTTAAACCTTTGCCATCTATTTGCCCTGAACCACTGATCCTGAAATTGGCATCGCCAGTGCTGCCGCTTAATTTAATGGAACCCGAACCACTTATAATGGCATGTAATGCATCTGATTTAACAGAGGTGCTCATATCGCCTGAGCCACTTAATACAACTTTAAAGTCGTCGGTGCTGATGGTGCCGTCCACTTTCATGCTGCCTGAGCCGCTATTGACTAAAGAGTTTAATGATTTGGCAGTAACATAAACATCTGCTTTTTTATAATTGTGTTGGTGCCGTCCTTCGTGATCTTTAAACCTGATCTTTAGGGTGTGACCATCAACTACGGTTTCAATTTCAGAAATAATGCTTGCATCGGCATCCACTTTGACACTTTCGGTGCCGCCCATTTTGATATAAACATTAAATGATCCGCTGGATGCTACAGCATCAAAGCCGGAAACCTGGCGTGTTTCCTGTGCAGAAGCACTTATTGCTGCCAATGAAAGCAGGATTACTGATAAAAAAGAGAAAGTTAATCTTTTCAT
Source organism: Bacteroidota bacterium (assembly GCA_048498695.1). Classification (GTDB taxonomy): domain Bacteria; phylum Bacteroidota; class Bacteroidia; order Sphingobacteriales; family Sphingobacteriaceae; genus Mucilaginibacter. The sequence goes on along the minus strand of JBEHXM010000138.1, from coordinate 7,340 downwards.
GATCTGGGTGATTTTGAGTATTAGACGCTGCAAGTATCAAAAGCGTTGCACACGAAATAAAAAAGGCTATTGCTGAGCTGATTCTTTTTCTTCCTTTTTCAATTCTCTTTTCAATTGCCTTTTCAGTTTTCGCTCGGCCCGGCGTTGTTTCCGTTCCGCCTTTTTTATTTTACGTTCCTGCTTTTTTGTAGCCATGTTGGCCATTTTGTTCTTTACATCCTTTTGCATTTTTTCATCAAGGCCAACACATGGTTTAATACCCGTGAGTAAAGTGTGCCAGATGTCTTTGAAGAAAGGGTAGTTTTTTGGTCTGTAATAGGTCACATTAAAGGAGCGCGGTATTTCACCAGGGTTATCCGGGTTATTGTGTTTCAAAACTAACAGGTTGGCAAATAAAGAAGCTACGGTCATGTGCTTCAGTTTATCATTTGCCGTGTCGGCTTTTAAGACGGTAACCTTCAGGTCATTGTACAATAAGCTTACCCGGCCCTTTGATACCCTGTTATTTGCCTGAATATCAAATTCAAATTTAGCCAGTTTACCTGTATTAACCTTTATTAACCCTAACGGCATAATCGCCGGGTTTAACGGGATCAGGTCCATTGCACCCAACTCGCCTTTATAGGTAAACGGAAGCGTTTCATCCGTGAGGTTAAAGGTCATCAGTACGTTGAACTTGCCGCGGTTCATAAAATTACTGCTCAATTTTGCTGTACAAATGTTGTTTTTCAGCAATGCCGCCTTGTTTGTGGTCACATTTAAAAACCGGGCCGATGAATTATTAAAAGTAATGGTTCCTACTTTATTTGATTTATGATTGAGTTCAGAATATGAGACATCTATTCCTTTTGCGTCAATGGTATCAATATTCAGGTCGATTTGAAGTTCCTTTAGCCCAAAATTGGGGAAGGTCTTCATCTTGTCTACATCCGGTGGAGGAGGTGTCTTATTAGGATTAGTGAAAATATGTAGTGAGCCGGTACTCAAAAGCATATGCGAAGCATTAACAACGCGGTATTTATGGTATGTCAGATAATCAAAGCGATCGATCTGCAAAGAATCAAGATGAACATCAAAACGGTCTTTACGGCTCTTTTCAAAAAAAGCTTCATTTTTTATCGGCTGCAGATCGAGGCCCTGTATATTAAGCCTGGACGTTTTTGTTGATAACCGCAATGCTTTTATCTTATAAGTATACAAGCCATTTGGAGAATGCCCGGTGTAATTGTTCAACTCAGCAACTACATCCCGGCAGTACAGCAGCCTGGATTTGTCGGTCTGAGTTGCTGAGTCAATAAGAAGATCAGTGGCGCTCAAATTCATTTCTTTTAGTTCTGATATTTCCAGTTTATGGCCTGAATAGTCTTTGTATTTAAGCTTTACATCATTCAGAGAAATGTCTCCAACATGGATAGATTTGAGCGATTTGGATATTTTTTGCCACGTTGTCCGGTGATCTTTAGTTACGGTATCTTTTGAATGATTCAGCTGGTAACTCATGTTCAATGAGGGCTCCTGCAGTACAATTGAACCAATGTCAAGGCGATGGTGGAAATAGAGTGTAAACGGATGAATGTGAGATAAGATCAGCCGCTTTACATGCAGCTCCACCAGGTTATTAGGCGCCAGGTGCGTTTTTACCCTTGCATTGTATATGGCGGTATCAGGCTTTAATACGATATTATAAATATCAATTTCCCCTTTAAGTATATGCAGTTTGGCATCAGAAAAATCGATGGTGTACAAGCCGTCGCTGCTGGTTAAAACAACGCTTTTTACCTTTTTTGCCAGTATGGGCGACCAGTATAAATTGACAAAGAAAGCCAGTATCAGTATTACCCCAAGGAATATCAGCGTAAAGACGAATAGCCTCTTTTGCCACTTTTGTTTTAAAAACTTAATCGCCATTCGCTAATTCCCGCTATTATTTGGATCTGTTTCCTTTTTGTCTTGCTTTTCTTTTTCCTTCTGCGCTTTCTTTTCCTCCCGCGCCTTTTTCCGCGCCTCTCTTTTCTCTTTACGTTGTTCTTTGTACTGGTGATACTTGTCGAGCAAATTACTAACTTTTGTTACAGCTATGTTTACCTTGCCTTCAGTTTTTTTATCAAAACCTACACTTGGTTTTAAGCCATCAAGCAGACCCTTGTACAGAAAGCTAAAGAACGAGGTGGTAGGCTCGCGTTTAAGATCAATAGGTCCCGGCCTGAAATTGCCTTTTTTATCGGGGTTTGATTTTTCGATGATCAGGGTATTGGCCAATTTTGATACCAGGCCCTGGTTTTGCAGTTCGGCTTGCCCATCTACTTTTTTCAAAAGCTGGATATTCAAATTTTTATAATAAAACTCCAGGTGCCCTTTGCCTGAATAGTTGCTTGCATCGACATTAAATGTAAGTTTATCAATATCTGCCGATTCCACATGAACCAATGCCAGTGGTTTTACCAGTTTATCCAATTTGCGCCCATCGAAACTCCCAAGGATACCCGAGTAATTAAATGCGCCATCTTTAGCGGCCAGGTTAAATTTGAAATTCACCTGCAATGGGGCGGTATTCATAAAGGTTGTTTTAATATGTGCCGTCATGAAGGGGTTACGCCTTTTTGCATCGGGATCATTAGTTACGTTGGTTATATAACCGCTGGTGTTACTAAAGGCGATAACTCCTGTTGAACCGGATGTTTTGTCTGTTTCGGAGTAACTGATATCGGCCTTGTAAATATTCAGCCTGTTTAATTTCATATCAAGGGCCACTTTTTGCAGCGCCTGATGCGGATCTTTTCCAATTTTTGACGTCTTTTTACCTTTATAGGCATTGTTGTTGTAGATCACTACGTTTGGATTTCTGAGGTACATAGTGCCCGCATACAGTTTCTGATCGCGTAAAAATTTTTGCAGGTCGATATCATTTATATCTATCTGTTTAAAGCGCAGGTCAAAACGGTCTTTTGCTTCTCCCACTTTATCATAAAATTCCTTTACATTATACCTGGGTTCGAGGGCTACCTTATTCAGAATGATCCTTCGCAGGGCTGTTGAAAAATATATCCTTTTCAGTTTTACTTTGTAAAGGCTGTCGGGTGTGTTTATTTCATAATCATGCAAGGTCACCTCCACACCTTTGGTATAATAAAAACGCTTGGGATCGTTGGCCGACAGGGAGTCGATAGTGATATCAGATATATTGATATCCAGGTGTTTTAATGCAGTATGCTTGGTAATGGCACCGCTTTTATTGATATAATTAACACTGATATCTTTCAGCGAGATCGAATCTATTTTTAGCTGCTTGAATATTTTATTGATGAGCTGGTAAGGCGTTTTGGACTTGCCCACCTTTACCGTATCATTAAAAGCATAACGCTTATTAATAATGGTAAGGTTCGGTTTCTCAATAGAAATATTATCGATGTCCAATATTCTTTCCTGGTAAGCTTTGCGTGCACCTACATTTTTGATGGTGAGTTTTTTAACATCAAGCTTAAACAAATTATCCGGGGCTTTCCTGGTTGTCACCAGTTTCTGATAAACTGCCGTATCAGGCACCAGCTTAAAATCTTTTAAGGTGGCATCTCCTGAAGCAATGTTCAGATCAAAATCAGAGTACTCGATATGGTATAAACTATCGGTCGATTTTAATACCAATTCCTTTAACCGTTGCTGCAGCAATGGTTTCCAGCGGTTGCCCGCTATATATTTATTGTAGTAATAATAACCAGTGCCTGCCATAGCAAGCAATACGGCCAATACAATAAATGGCCATTTGCGGACAGGTTTTTTGGTTGATCCTTCTTGTTTCACCAACTCATAACAATAAAATCATCATTTTGTTAAATACTGACAAAGTGTCATTTTATATTTAAAAGATTGTGTAATTTTGCGGTTCAATTTTTTTATAGAATGATGGATCTGGTTATTCCTGATAAAACACACGACGAGAGCAGGCAAGGCGAGGCTTTAATACTGGAGCCTGTTAAAGGTAAGCATAACGGCAGGAAACTTTATATTGAAAGTTATGGCTGTGCCATGAATTTTTCGGACAGTGAAATAGTCGCTTCTATTTTATCTGAGCAGGGTTTTGAGACCACAGCTGATTATAACGCTGCTGATGTGATTTTTATCAATACCTGCTCCATCCGCGAAAATGCCGAGCAGCGTGTGCGTAACCGTTTAAGGGAATTCACCATAGCAAAGGTTAAAAATCCGGAACTGGTAGTTGGCGTGTTGGGCTGTATGGCCGAGCGGTTGAAATCTAAATTCCTGGAAGAAGAGAAATTGGTTGATGTTGTAGTTGGACCGGATGCTTATCGCGATCTGCCTGCTTTGATCGGCAGGGTGGATGACGGGCAAAAAGCCGTTAACGTCTTATTATCCCGCGAAGAAACTTATGCAGATATCAGTCCGGTACGTCTGAACAGCAATGGGATCAATGCCTTTGTTTCCATTATGCGCGGATGCGATAATATGTGTTCATTTTGCGTAGTACCCTTTACCCGCGGCCGCGAGCGCAGCCGTGAACCGTTATCAATTGTTAAGGAATGTACCGACCTGTTTAACCAGGGATACCGTGAAGTGACTTTGCTGGGGCAGAACGTGGATTCTTATAAATGGAGGCCAGAAGCCGAAAGTCCGGAGTCCGAAGTCAGAAGCGTAAATTTCGCCAGCCTGTTAGAAATGGTTGCCGCTATTCACCCTGATCTGCGCGTTCGTTTTTCGACATCACATCCAAAAGATATCACCGACGAAGTGTTATACACCATCGCCAAACATGATAATATTTGCAACTATATTCATTTACCCGTGCAATCTGGAAACAGCAGGGTGCTGGAATTGATGAACCGCACTTATGACCGTGAATGGTATATCAACCGTATTGATGCTATCCGCAAAATCATCCCTGAATGTGCCATATCAACGGATGTGATCACCGGTTTTTGCAGTGAAACAGATGAAGAGCATCAGGATACTTTAAGCATGATGGATTATGTGCATTATGATTTTGCCTACATGTTTATGTATTCCGAAAGACCGGGTACTCTTGCCGCTAAAAAGTACCCGGACGATATACCTGATGCAGTTAAAAGCAGTCGCCTGAAAGAGGTGGTAGCCAAACAGCAGCAGCATTCCTATATCCGCCTGCAATCACAATTAGGTAAGATGCAGAAAGTGCTGATAGAAGGATTTTCCAAAAAATCAGACAAGGATTACTGCGGCCGAAGCGATCAGAATGCGATGGTGGTTTTCCCGGTAGATGAAAAGTATAAACCAGGGCAGTATGTAAATGTATTGGTTGAGAGAACCACGACTGCTACTTTGATAGGAAAGATAATTGAATAGAGTCAAGAGCCAGGAATCAAGAACCAGGAAAGGAATATAGGTTTGCAATGCACAATTTTAAAAATTTAAAAATATGGCAGAAATCAATGGATCTTACTGATTTGGTTCTTTATTATATTGAAGAACTACCGCTCAAGGAACGATTTAATTTGGTTGATCAAATCAACAGGTGTTCTTGCTCAATTCCGTCCAACATTGCAGAAGGTTCGGGAAAGCGTACAACTAATCATTTTGCGGAATTTTTAACCACTGCGCTAACATCATCATTTGAATTAGAAACACAATTGCTTATATGCGAACGCAGAAAAATATGGCGATGGGGATAAATTAAAAGATTGCCTTTCTCTAAATTCAGAACTGCAAAAAATGATCTTTGTATTTAGGGATAATTTAAAATAACGATAGGATCGTCAGATCTTACAATTGAAGACAAGTCTTGAATCTTGGTTCTTGACTCTTGATTCTAAAAAATGGAAGTACAAGAAATAAAACAGCGATTTGGGATAATAGGTAGTTCGCCTTTGTTGAACAGGGCGATCAATATTGCCAACCAGGTTGCGCCTACAGATATATCGGTTTTAATTACCGGGGAGAGTGGCAGTGGGAAGGAAGTATTCTCGCATATCATCCACCAGATGAGTCCGCGTAAGCACGGGCCTTTTATTGCCGTTAACTGCGGCGCCATTCCCGAAGGGACCATAGATTCTGAATTATTTGGACACGAAAAAGGAGCCTACACAGGTGCCGTTGGCGAACGTAAAGGTTATTTTGAAACCGTGAATGGTGGGACCATCTTTTTAGATGAAATTGCCGAAATGCCATTAGGCACACAGGCTCGTTTGCTGAGGGTGCTCGAATCGGGCCAGTACATTAAGGTCGGTTCATCAAAAGTTGAAAAAACCAACGTACGGGTTATAGCTGCAACTAATGTTGATGTTTACGAAGCTGTAAAAAATGGTAAATTCAGGGAAGACCTTTATTACCGCTTAAATACAGTGCCTCTGCGGATACCTCCGCTGCGCGACAGGAAAGAAGATATTTACCTGCTATTCAGAAAATTCACTGCCGACTTTACGGATAAATACCGCACGCCACCCATCCAATTGGACGATGAAGCACAGCAATTGCTCATCAATTACTCATGGCCGGGTAATGTGCGCCAGTTAAAAAACATTGCTGAGCAGTTGGCAGTCCTGGAAAGGGACAGACTGATAACCGGGCCTATACTGCTTAATTATATTCCGCTTGAGGCAACCGGCAGAAATTTGCCGATGCGCCTGGAGAACCAGCCTAAGGAAGATTTTTCTGAACGTGACATACTATATAAGGTTTTGTTTGATATGAAGCGTGACATGAATGAGCTGAAAAAGCTGGTGGCCGATATTATTGAGCATGGCGGTGTGAGCCCGAATTATGCCAATCATTCACAAACACTGAACCAGCTGTATCGCGATATTGAGTTGCCTGCAGGTAGTCCTGACGCACAATTTACACTGCAGCATCCCGTTATTAATACCGGCAACAACGATGGGTTTAATATTACCCATGAGGCCGAAGAAGTAGAAGAATCTCTGTCGCTGATCGAAAAAGAATCAGACCTGATACGCAAGGCGTTAAAAAAGCACAGGGGCAAACGGAAATTGGCAGCTAATGAACTGGGAATATCTGAACGAACCTTATATCGTAAAATTAAAGAGTTAGACCTGTAATTAATGAAAAGAATATTTGCCATCCTGATCACTGCTGGTTTTTTGGTTTTGTTTACCCAATCATGTACCGTCAAACTTAATGGCGCTTCTACACAGGGACTAAAAACGATTAATGTCGGATATTTTGAGAACAATGCTCCGCTGGTTGTCAACTATCTAAGTCAGCAATTTACTGAAGCATTGAAGGCCCGCATAAGGACGACAACCAGTTTATCTATTGTACAGGGAGAAGGTGATGCCAACATGTCGGGCACCATTACCGGTTACAGTATTGAGCCGGTATCGATACAGGCTACC
>JBEHXM010000137.1:0-12424 GCA_048498695.1 Bacteroidota bacterium | reverse complement strand
GGTTGATGCTTATAAACATGTTACCATCCCCAACCAGGGCGATATCGTATTAAATACTCCCTTCGCTATTTTCAGGACACTGAAAGCTAACAATTTTAAGATAGAGCACTTTACCAATGAAAGCTATATCGATACCAGTATCAAACCCATAAAACAATATAATGGCAACCCGGCTGCACGCCCCAATGTTGTCATCATCATACTGGAAAGCATGGCCCGGGAGTACTGGGGCAGCATGAATAGAAATACTGCCATACCCGGTTTCAAATCATATACGCCTTTTTTAGACTCACTATCTGATAGCAGCCTGATATTTACTAACGCTTATGCCAATGGCCGCCAGTCTATCCATGCCATGTCGTCCGTTCTGGCGGGTATACCGTCATTTCAAACAGCCTTCACTTCATCCCCTTATGCCAAACAAAAGATACAGTCCATCGTATCTGTTTGCGACAGCATGGGTTATCAAACCTCGTTTTTTCATGGTGCTGCCGATGGCTCCATGGGTTTCCAGGGGTTTGGAAGTATTTTAGGGTTCAAAAATTATTACGGTCGCACGGAATATAATAACGACAAGGATTTTGACGGCATCTGGGGTATTTGGGACGAACCGTTTTTCCAGTTTATGGGCAAAACGCTTGGCACACAAAAGCAACCGTTTATGGCCACCCTGTTTACCCTATCCTCGCACGATCCTTTCCAGATTCCTGAGAAATATAAATCAAGATTTACCGGCGGTCCGCTGGCCATTGATAAATGCGTGCAATATTCAGACAATGCATTGCGACACTTTTTCAATTATGCAAAAAAACAACCCTGGTACAATAACACCATTTTTGTGATCACGGCCGATCATACCAGTCAAACTTATTACCCCGAATACAGCAAAGCCATTAACCGCTTTGCTGTTCCGATATTATTTTTTAGCGCCAACAAGGTTTATAATTTGAAGGGTGTACGGACCGACCTGGCATCACAGATGGATATATATCCTTCGCTGGTTGACCTGGTGGGATATCACAAACCGTTCCGTTCATGGGGCAGGAGCCTGATCAGTAACCTGCCTGCCGAAACGCCCAGGGTGATCAATTCGACCGGGAATATTTACCAGTTTATGCAAGGCAATTATTTTTATTTGTTCGACGAGAAAAAAATCACAGGGATATTTGCAGCTGATGATAAAGGTTTAGAGAAAAACCTAATGAATGGGAAACCTGATGCCGAAATGGAAAAAGGCATGCAGGATTGTAAGGCTTTCGTGCAGGATTATGCAGACCGGATAGTGAATAAAAAGTTAAACCCGGTATCCACTACAAAGTAGATCAGGCAATTTCTGATACGGCAAAAAGCCACCCGACGGTGGCTTTTTGCTGATTTGTACTTACGGGTTTCTCTTAAAACTGCTTTTCAGGATTTTTTTAGTTCAGTTTCATATAAAACTTTCCCGACATAATTGATCGCCTTTACGTTTACCCTGTTTGAGTCAATTGAAAAATACATAAACCCATGCTCGGAAGCCTGGAACCGGCTATAAGCAACCCCTTCTGTTACCTTTGTCAGTTCCGAACCGGCCCCCGATATAAATTGATGTGTGTAACCTTCCGGCTTCAAATGCTGGAGTGAATGCTCGTGACCGGATAAATAAATGTCCACCTTATGGTCTTCAAAGGTCTTCGCAAGGGCTTTGCGCATAGTCATCGTGTCGTAATTGGTAATACGTGGCCCAACAGTATACATAGGGTGATGCCCTACAACGATCTTCCACCTGACATCTGCAGAAGCTTTCTCCAGTGTTTCGTTCAACCATTTCATTTCGGTTTCCACATACTCCGCTTTGTTTTCATGTAAAAATGGATCGGTATCCATCATCACAAAAAGCACCTTCCCTTTTGGCTGTTCTTTTTCAGCGCCCTTTATTTCTTTGTCTTTTTTCAGGTTAACCTCTTTCGAATAATAACGTGACGGCATATCCCAGCGGCGGCTGATCTTACTGTACCTTACCTGTGCGTCTACATCGGTATGGTAATCATGATTGCCCAATACAGGGTACCAATTGCATTGCAGCGAATGTGCCGTATAAATATTCTCGAAAGAATAATGAAACAAAGGGTCATTCTCACTCACCACACCCGAAGGGTAAAAATTATCACCGCAGGAAACAACAAAGTTATTAGGATGTTCGGCACCCCATTGCCCCATTTGTTTGGCTACCTCCAGCTGGTCATATTCGCCATTACGGCCCCAGTCGCCAAGCGCCATAAAGTGCAAAGGAAAATCATCCTTTAGTGCCGGCAGCATGGTCAGGTCTTCACTTTCCAGGTGTGTTACCCCGGCCGGACTGGCTAAGGCGCCTATCGATGGTATCAGCGTTGCGCCTAAAGCGGTGAGTGTGGTACTTCTAACAAAGTCTCTGCGTTTCATAAATAGATCAATTGAGTTTGTAAACCAATAATTTAAAGCTATCGGGCACCTGGGTTTTTGTCCCCTTTTTGAAATCAGCAACCGGGAAATAAAGCTTATGGGTTGAAAGGTCCAAAGCCATGGTTTTTGCCCGGTATTGCGTGGTTAAGGTTTGCGCCAGCGAATAATCATCCGCGCTGTTTTGCTTAAATACCGAAGCTGTACCGTCGCCATTGGAGGCGATCACCAGCTTGTTTGCTGCATCATAAGCTACCGCGTCAACCCCGGCTCCTATGGGCAAGGTTTGCACTACTTTACCGGTAGCGATGTCTATCACGCTCATCCCCTTATTTTCCCGGCACACGGTAAACAGGCGCTGATTTTCTTTATCAATAGCCAAACCGGTTGGACCACCACAAGGTGCCAGTGGGTAATTTTTCACCAGGGTCATTGTTTTGGTATCTATCACATTCAGGCTGCTTTTATCCTCCAGGTTGTTGTATACCAGGCCCTGCCCATCCGATACGGCAAATTCAGGCCCGCCGCCCAGGTCTATCTTTCCCACCTGTTTTAATTCCTGCGGATCAACGATTACCACGGCATGACTGTCGCCCTCAAAGGCAAGTATTTTCTTCGAGAAAGGGTCATAAATAATGCCATCCGCATCGGTGCCTGTAATTGGTATGGCTTTTATTGTTTTGAAAGTCCTGGTATCAAATGCAACTACCGCATTACCCTTGCCATCGCTTATAAAGCCCCGGTTAAGGTCGTTTACTACCGCAATGCCATGTACACCTTTCATACCGCTTATGGTGGCAACCACCTTTTCAGTTTGCAGGTCGACCACGTTAACAGCTGTACCATGCGAGGCATACAGGACATGATTTGCCTGGTCTATGAAGGCATAGTCGTATCCGCCATTACCTGGCAGAGGAATGGTTTTGTCAGCCACATAGTTTGGGTTCTGGGCCATTCCGCATAAAGGAAGCAGGGCAAAAGAAATGAATTGAAATGCTTTTTTTAAAATTTTCATCGGGTTAATTTTTTAAATGGATCACGCTAAATTGCAATCAAATACTGAAAACATTTAGTGTTGATTTCCTTTACCGTCAGAGGTGTATGCACCCATATCAGCATTATACGTTGAGTTTCCTTTACCTAAAGCAGGTGAACCGGATTTAAGATGAAAATCATTGCCTGTAGCAGCGCCGTTTGGCAAGGCAAATGAGCCATCAAACGCAGTAAACATCGGATCGACATTTACCTGATCGGTTGTTTGTGCCTTACCTACACCATCACTGGGATAAAAATTAGCTGCCAGGTTCACTGATACATTTGGCGTAACTGTTTTGTCGACAAAAGTGGCTGCTGTAGAAAAGAAAAGGTTGTTACCGTAAGTTGTATTTTTGGTATCGCCATCAGAAAACAATTCAAATCCCTGGTAATTATTGACCATAATATTGTTAAACACGTGTCCTACCGCATTAACACCAACAGAAATACCTCTACCCGGCTCAGCAGCACCCCTTCTCCATCCGTTAGATACTAATGTATTGTTGTAAACATTAACAACAGTTTGAGGGAACGGCACGTCGGCATTTGTTTCCAGCTTTATACCCGAGCCTGCCTGGCTATAGATCACATTATAAGCCACATCGCCTGTTACCGCCAGTTTAAGGTTGATCGCCTCACCATCTGTACTTCCTGACGATGTAATGGTATTACGCAATATGGTAACCTTTGCTCCGCCTTTGATAGCAATTTCATCATCCTGACCATTAGTGATCCATGAATCTTCAACATCAACATTTATGGGAACACCAACCGATAAACTTTTCCTGGCATCTCCGCTTGGGTCGGCGCCGCCGGTATTATCAATGTGTGCCCATTTTATAGTAACCGCCTGTGCACTGTCGCAGGCAAAACCACCCCATGAACCAGGAGTTTTTTTATCAGAATTAAAAAATACCGGCTTATCCTTGCTGCCCTGTATCTCTAAAACGCCATTGACGTTGATCTGTGAATTATTTTTTATCACAACAATAGCCCCTGGCTGGGCCAGTAATGTGTCCCCTTTTTTCACGGTAAGGTCGGCGGTTACCGTATAGCTGCTGCCTGTAAGCAGGGTGCCTTTTACAAAGCCGCTGATATTACCTGCAGCAATTGGGTGTGAAGGAGGAATAACCGGGACAATGTTTTTTGTCGATTCCTTTTTTGAGCAGGAAGCCAGGGCCGCAACAAAGGCTAAGCCCGTTACAAATAAAGAAAGTTTGTTCGTTTTCATATTGATCTGTTTTGTTTTTAGTGCGAGTAGCGTAGTCCGATATTGTAGTTGGCTTTATAAATATCCTGGCCTACGGTAAGGTTATTTATCTTTATGGTTGTTGGTGTATTTAACAGGTTATTGAATTTTCCGAATATGGTGAAGTGTTTACCCAATCCTTTTTCGCCTGAAATTGCAAGGAATGATTGCGGCTGCTGGTAATAGTCGTACCCGTAATTAGTATATACCTGCGATAATGTCTTGCCCAGATATTGATAAGCTACTTGTATAAACAGCTTGTGTTTATTATCGCGGTATAATAAAGAAGCATTTAATGAATTATTGGTTTGTCCCTGCAGCGGCCTGCTTTCCAGCTTTGTTACCGCGGTATTTTGAGCCGAAACGGTATCAGGAACATCTTTTAATGACTTTACATTTGAATAGATATAAGCGTAGTTGGCTGATATACCGAAAACCCCGAAATATTTGGTATAAACCAATTCAATACCTTCCACTTTAGCTTCGGGGGCTATATTAGTGGGTGTATAAGTTATATCCCCGCTGCTGAAACCGGTTAGCTCCAGTTCGATGGGGTTGTATAACTTTTTATAAAACGCGCTGACAAATAGTTGTTCGTCCTCTTTGGGATAAAATTCATACCTGAGGTCAAAATTATCTGACGTGGCATGCTGCAAATTGGGGTTTCCTTTTTCGTTGATCCCGCTTGTTCCATTAATATTATAAGGTACCAGCTCATAATAATTGGGGCGGGAAATAGATTTGAAATAGGATGCCCTCAGGTTGGTTTTATCATTTAATTTATAGTTCAGCTGCAGGCTGGGCAAAACATCAGAATAGTTTTTACGGACTGCATTTTGCGCAGTTGGGATAAACGTGGCATAATCAAAACCCTGCGAGGTGTTTTCGTCCCTTACCCCACCAAAAATATCAAGCTGATGCAATGCGATCTTGAACTCAGCAAACCCGGCGGTTATGTTCTCAAAAGCAGTATAGTTATTTACATCGTACGCAGCAGTGCCCTTGGCATTATATACTGTCCATTGTGCATCATATATATTGGTATATACCTGTTTAATTCCGCTTGCTGCGGCTGTTGGCCTTAAAGTATATTCATCCTGCTGATTGTACCTGTCTTTATGCCGGTACAGGCCTCCAACTTTTAATTCTATGCCGGCTGATCTAAGTTTTCCCTTATAGGTCAAATTTGCTAATCCATCATAATCTTTATCATTATTGTGCTGCCATAACCGGCTGATCCCATCAAAATAATTGGGGGTGCTGGTAAAATCTGCATTTACTTTATGATCGATAGATATATCAGCTTCGTCAGGTACTTTTTTTGTTGAGGTAGATAGCACACCGGCCCAATCAAACAAAAAATGCGGTGAAAGAATATGCTTGCCTTCCAGTTTCAGGTTTTCAAGTAATTCCCGTTGTGTCAGGGAACGCTGATCACTAACAATCGATCCGGTACCCGGTCCATTCCTTCCGCCATTACCCCCCACTATGGATGTATCAATGCTCAGGCGAGCCTGCGCCAGATAACTGTATAAAAAAACGTTGTTTAGTAATATCTTGTTGTGATCATCAATTTTGTAGTCGGCATGCAGTGCCAGACCGTTGTTTAACTGCTGATTTGAATAAGTGACATTGGAAACATCCGTTATCCCCGGCCTGAAACCATCCTGCGGGTTTGGAACAACGGGGTTTACCTGGGCATTGGTACCATAATATTGATTTTGAAAATTATCGGCTATGATGATACCCAGCTTATCATTAAAAAATCGTCTGCCATAAGTCAATCCCACCACTGTTGAGGGTAATGCGCTTTTCTGCTGAAAATCAAGATTAGACCGGCTAAAATCATTCGGCTGTGCCACGTAATCGGGCCCAAAGCGGTCATAAACACTTTTTTGCTGTATATCTTTTTTAGAGAAGGTGGTATATTTCCGGTCGAGAAATATTTGGCTATAGCCAAATTGTGCAGTAGCCTTTAAAAGCATCGTATCAGGCGCATCTTTGAAAACAAGGTTAACCGTCCCCCCTATGGCATCGCCCTCCATCTCGGGAAGTAAAGATTTACTTACTTCTATTTTCTGCAGCAGGTCTGAGGGCACTATATCAAGCGATACATATCTTGATTTCTCATCGGGGCTGGTCACTTTCACCCCGTTTACTAACGTATTATTGTAACGCGGCTCCAGCCCTCTTATAATGGCATAAGCTTCATCGCCGCCGGTATTATGCTGTATGGTTACGCCTGATACTCTCGACAAAACATTGGCCGCATTGATATCGGGCGATTTTTCCATCACCGCGGCTGTAACTACATTAGTGATGTTGTTAGCGTTCTTTTCTGATGATCTTCCGGCAGCTTCTGATTCCTTATCCATTTTGCCAAACACATTTACCGTATTCAGATCATTGGATTTTTTATTCATCTGGATATCGAGTATCATTACTTGCGCATTGCCCACCCTGATCTTCTTCTCAAACTCAGCATAACCCAGGAATTTCACTTTAACCTTATATTCACCAGGAGCCACATCAGGTAATATATACTCTCCATTTTCATTGACAGAAACTGTATTTTTATAATCGTCAAATTTTATTGTTGCGCCTGGCAGCGCTTCACCAGTTTGCTTGTCGGTAACCCGTCCTTTCAGTGTAGCATTTTGTGCGTAAACCAGTGCCGGTACATTTAATAAAATAATAATAAATAACAGGTAAATTTTGCGGGCCATAGAGTCTGTTTGCTGCGAAACTACCCCGTCAATTCTGTAGAAATATTGAATATAACCCTACCGAACAATAACTTAACTTATTGATAATTAAACATTAATAAACAAAAGAATAATCGCAATCTTCATGCTGTTCCTTAAACATTGAAGTAATATTAGTTTAACAAGCAGTTGAGGCGTGACGCGTTGTTAATACAGGTTACGAAGTTTATACTAAAATCTAAACTGGCTGGTCGTTAAATCAAAAAAGCGTTCCCGGCTCTTATCGAGGATACGCTTGTTTTATAAAATTGGTATTCTTTAGTAGTCAAACTAAAAACTGATATAAAGAACGAAGAGTATTTTTATTCTATAAGTGCCGGTGGACAGGGTTCCACTTCCAGTATAACTAATGGTAGTGTTTCAGAACAACTATCCGCGGACGGGTTTATAATTATCAATAGCATTTTCCTGATCTTAATAAAGGGGGCCGATCAGGCGGCCCCGCTTTTTTCTCGAAATCTGTTGATCTTATCAACTTGCTTACTCGCTAAGCTTCTTTAAAGAAGGGACTCAATCCCTTGTAATTCTATTAAAATGATCCTTGCCGGGATCGGTATATTATTTATGTATTTGTTTTATCGGGTTGCTGGTTAAGGGATCAATGATGGTCCTTACCTCCGACACTGTATTGATCGGAAATTTAGCCAGCCTTGAATGATCCCTGAGCATTTGCTCACTTTCGGCTATATGCACGCAATAGATCTTATCATCTGTTACAAATGATTCTATCCAGTAATGATGATTGCCCAGCTGCCGCATAGCCTCGCAGGAAGTTTCTGCAAGAGCCTGTAGCTCTTCGGGCGAAAGGTTTCCGGCCCCGGGAAGGTTCCTCTCGATAATAAATTTTTTCATGCTAATATTTTTATAGTTAATTGTTAAGTGACTACAAAAGTAGGCGCATGTTTTTAGTACGATAACAGAGGTATTCCCTATTTAAGGGTTGAGCATTCCCTATTTTATATGCCTAATTGGATGGCCTCCTGGACGGCCCTGGCACGGGAATTTACATCCAGCTTGAAGAATATGGATGAAATGTGGTGGTCAACGGTTTTGGCAGATATAAAAAGCCGGTCGGCAATTTCCTTATTCTGCAAACCTTCTTTTAATAACTGGAGCACATCCAGTTCGCGCCCGGTTAAATTTGCCGGGTTGGATTGGGTTGTTTTTCTTTTGCCGCGTGGGATATTTTTAATGCCGGATGTCCTCATCTCCAGCTTAAGTTTCTCATATACTGCCTCGGCACCAAGTGCATGGACCATTTCGATTGCTTTTCTTTTATCATCGTCATCCCCTTCAAACAAAGTGATCGCCTGCATATAAGGGCCTCCTAATTGTTCCCATAAGTATGCGGCCCTTTTCGCTGTTTTAGGGTCGTCAACTTTATATAATTCGAGAGACTGCCTTATAGTAATTTTTTTATTGCGTGCCTTCAACAGCCAAAAGGCAAATTCATTGATCTCATAATAATGGCCCATATGCCCTATCATCTCTATCACTTCATCTATCGAGGAATCTTCGAGATATGCCTTTCCGGTAAGCCACTCGTATTCCAGTAAAGCTACAAATACCGGGAATATCCTTTGCAGTTCCATTGTTTCAAAAGCCATTGCCCTGGCATCAAACAGCATGGGGAGCACATCTGTTTCACCACGCCGCATTTTTATGGTTGTGATAACGACTATAGAAATAATTTTAACAATGGTTACCTGGTCTTCATTTTTCAAAAGGGTATCGGCAATGGTATAAGCCTCATCCCAGTACCCGGTTTGAAGTTTCAGCCGCCCTTTAAAAGCCACCAGGTAGGTCGTCCACGCGTCCAGGTCTCGCCTGCCGCAGTATTCAATCCCTTCATCCATGATCTTTTTCCCCAGCACATAATCCTTCACTTTTACTGCATTAGCGGTCAGGTTTACATAGGCGCGGGCAGCATGTTCATGGTAGGAGTTCTTTAAGGCGATGTCAAGACTTTGCTGCAAGAGGCTAACTCCCCTATCTTTGACCATATCGAACTCGATTTGAGTGGTACCTATATTATTTAAAGCATGTGCCAGAATTTCCTGGTTGCCCAATTCATTAGCCATCTCTATAGCCTTTTCGCCCCAGAATATGCATTCATCCGTTTCGTCTGAAAGCATTTTTAATTGCGACATATTGCTATAAGCCATCGCTTTTGCTGCCGATGAGGGCTGCTCGTTGAGCGTTTCAATCGCCTTATTGGCATACATTACTGCCTTTTTCCGGTTACCGTCATACCACCAAAGCCGCGACAGAAAGCGAAATCCATTGCCCGTTTCTTCAATGTCACGCTTTTCGCTCCATATACTAAGCGACTTGCCCTGGTAAATAATCGCCTCTTTTATCCGGCCAATTAAATAACACTCATAGGCATACGGTTCATACAGATCTACCAGTTTGCAGGTGTCACTTCCCTGGTAATATTCTATTGCCGAAAAATACAATTTAGAGGCTTCAATGTGTGCGCCTATACATGCCGCCTGTTTAGCGGCTATTGGCGCATAATGAACTACGATATCATATTCATTTGCATTTTTTGCATGGTGGATGATCCGCTCCGTTTCGTTGCTGTTTTCAAAACTTTCCAGAAAGAGCTCGAGTATCCTCTTATTCAAAGCGATCCTTACCAATGGCGATAGTGAGGATTCAATGGTGCGCCTGTACAGTTCGTGTTTGAAATAGATACGCCCATCCTTCATAAGCAATATCCTTGCATCGAGTGAGTTCTCAATAGCTGCGGCATAGGATGGCTCCATCTGCTCAAGGTATTTATCTTCAAACCCGGTAGGCAGCACGGATAATATTTCCCATACCTGTCTTGTTTTTTCATTTTGGCGATGATAAACCGATAAAATAGAGTCTTTGATATTATCAGGCACACCTGTACTGTAACTAGCCAATATCTCGTTCACATAAAAAGGATTGCCGGCCGAAATACTGTAAACGTCCTCGCCGCTGTATCCTTTCTCTCCGGCTAATATTTCAACAGCTTCTTTGGATAAAGGGCTTAACTGCAAACGGGTAAAAGAGTCGGCAGGCAAGCTCCCCAGTACACTTCTTAAAGGGTGATTGGAATAGATCTCGTCGTTCCGGTAAGTAAGAATGAACAGGCACTGCACTTGTGTGATGCGCCTTGCCAGGAATTTTATAAAATCGAGCGTAGCCTCATCGGCCCAGTGAATATCCTCGATAACGATCAGCGTGGTTTCTCTTTTCCCGCCCAGTTCGTGCAGGAATCTTGTAAATAACCCGGCCCTGTCAGCGAGGTCAGCATTATCCTGCCAGAGGTTGCTGCCCATCTGCCAGGCTATATCATACAGCGGGGCCAGTGGTCGCGGGGTGAAAAGCGCATCGCAGGTACCATGGTATATTTTGCACTCGTTTTTCTTTTCCCTGCAAAACGCCTTTACCAATGATGTTTTGCCCATGCCGGCTTCACCGCTTAAAAGAATGCAATGGCCTTCGCCTTCTGCAATCGTTTCAAATCTCGCTTGCAGCGAAGTTAAAAAACCGGCTCTTTCAATCAATTCCATATCCTGGTCCTAAAATGAGGAGAAAAGCATTTTAAAATAGGGAACTCTCCTGATGTCTTATAATAAAATAGAGGCTTCCTTTGCGGAAAATTCTATTTTATTATTTAAAAGTTAAACTGTTATGAAAATCATCCTTCTTTTAACATTCGTTGTTACAGGCGTTATCTCTTCTAACCTGCCTGCTCCGTCAAATGCAGCGCAAGGTAAATATTCCGTATCAAAAAAACCTCATATGAATATTTTCCATACCGGAGCAAATAAAATAATATATAAAAATATGGTTAAAACACCTGTGAAAGATATGGCTGCGAAAAAAACCACTTCGCGCACTCTTTTCAGTATCAAATTATTGAAGCCTTCGGGACAATTTATAACCTTTTATCCTTTCGGAAATCCTCCTCTATGCAGGAAACCCTGTTGAAACGGAGAGTAATTAAATATTGTAAAGAATAATAACGACCAACTCATGATACCCCTCAAAATATTTATTTATCAAACTGTAATTTTTATACACCGGGCCACACAAATAGCTATTGCTTTAATACGTGCCTTTATGGTGACCTAATCATCCAAAAGCTGATATCAGTACCCCACCGGAAATTCCCTATTTAAAATGAGGGACCCGATATTCTAATATAGGGAACACTTCTTATATCCGGCAGCTAAATAAAGGCGTCCTTTGTTGAGAATTCTATGTATTAATTTAAAAATCAAATCATTATGAAGACCACTACATTAGCAATTGTTTTAACAGGCCTTATATCAGCGAGCCTGACACTATCAGCTTCGGCACAAGATTCTTCCAAAGACAATCTTTACCTCGATGTACATCATATCGGGCCGGGCAAGGTAAAATTTAACGATGTTGCAGGAGCTCATGCAAAGGACCTGGCAACCCAGAAAAAATACGGTGCACATTTTTTAAAATATTGGGTTGATGAAAGTGCCGGAAATGTTTATTGCCTGGTATCGGCACCAGACACACAAGCTATCGTAAAAACGCATGGCGAAGCTCACGGACTTTTACCCGACCAGGTTTATTTAGTAAAAAGTGGCACTGAAGGCGCTTTAGCAGCCGGCAATAAGTTCTACCTTGACATCCATCACCTTGGCGCCGGAAAAGTAACTGCCAAAGATGTTGCCGCAGCTCATCAGAAAGACCTGGCCACTGAATCAAAATACGGCGTGAATTTTATTAATTACTGGGTAAATGAGAAGAACGGTGTAGTGGTATGCTTATCACAGGCACCTGATACCTCTGCTATTATTGCCACCCATAAAGAAGCACACGGATTGGTGCCCGATCAAATAGAAGAAGTTAAACAGGGACAATAAAACCCGATTAAAATTCAACCTACTAAATGTAAACCAATTACCCCAAATTGTCACCGTGGCTTTCGTCGACTTGA
>JBEHXM010000136.1:0-12617 GCA_048498695.1 Bacteroidota bacterium | reverse complement strand
CCAGTATTCCTGCAATGGTATCCAGGTTATCAGATACCCGCTGGTGCATATCCGGCAGATCTTTTTCAAGGCGTTTATCGTCGAGGTCGATATTATCCACCTCTATTTTTGTTAATTTCTGTATGATTGCCTGCTGACTGTTTTTCAGGTCTTCCAGTTCATGGACTATCTTTTCCATCAACTCAAACTTTTTTAGCTTATCCATAGGTTTTCTCAATTGTTGTATGGATAACAAGGCCTGGGATAAATTGTTTAAAATTTGCATATTTCAACAATAACTAATAATTTAGTTATATGAAATCTATCATGCTATCTCTACTCCTCTTGTGCTTTTTTACAACATCGTTTGCTCAAAAGCAAAAAGCCGATGATGCCTTGCTATTGGAATACTACCAAAACCAGCGCTTTGCGGATGCCCTGGATTATTTGAAAAATCAATATCCTGAGCCTGTCACCGATCCTAAAATTTTATCCAGCCTGGCGTATACCTCACAAATGGCCGGCAAACTGGCTGATGCAGAAGGTTATTACCAGCGCATATATGAAAAGGACTCTACCAATGTTTCTTTACTATTCAGCCTGGGTGGTATAAACGTGCGGCGGGGTAACCATGCAAAGGCTTTGATCTATTACAAAAAGATATTGCAAAAGGATAGTAGTAACTTCAACGTTTACAAGCAGCTGGCTACCCTGTCGCAGGCTATGGGCAATTTGACTTCTTCTATCGCTTATCTAAAAAAAGCTAATAGCCTCAACCCTGTCGACCCGGATGTGGCAGCCGACCTGGCCACAACCTATATAAACCAAAAAGCTTACCTTACTGCTGATACCGTTATCATCAAAGCACTCGAAGCGGATACCGCTAACCTGTTATTGCTGCGCGATAAAGCGATAGTTAACTACCGACTGGAAAAATTCCCGCAAACCATTGAGCTGTGCAACAAGCTGATACAGCAGGGCGAAGCCGGAGGCGAGGTAATCAATATGCTGGGCGGCTCCTATTTTATGGTAAAAAACTACAAGGATTGCATCACCACTTTTGAGCTGTTGGAACAAACCAAAACGGCCACTGAAACTTCCTATTATTATATGGCCATGAGTTATAAGGCGCTCGGGAATCACGAAAAAGCCATCGGCTACTTTAATAAAGCCATCAAAGAAGCCATCTCCTCCAACGTTGATTCCTACTACAGCGAAATGGGCGACTCCTACGATAAACTACACCGGTTAAAGAACGCCGCCAATGCCTATCAAAAAAGTTTGTTGTATGATCCCAAGCCGGGCATTACCTATTATGCACTGGCTTATCTGTATGATTCGGAATTGAAAAATAAGAGCAATGCTGTAAAGTATTACAAAAAATATTTGAAGTCCAATCCACCCGAAAAACAGAAAAGTTATCTGAATTATGCTAAACGGCGGTTGAAGGAACTGGCAAATTAACGCTGCATTAACCGGGCGACATACTTGCCGATGATGTCAAATTCCAGGTTAACGGTTGAACCTATGTTCACCTGCTGCAAGTTGGTATGCTCATAAGTATAAGGGATAATGGCTACCGAAAAGCTGTTGGCTTTGGAGTTAACTACCGTCAGGCTGATACCATTTACACAGATAGAGCCTTTTTCTACCGTTACATTCCCGGTGGCGGGATCATATTCAAAGGTATATTCCCAGCTGCCGTCAGTTTCTTTGAAGCTGGTACAAACAGCTGTCTGGTCCACATGCCCCTGCACGATATGCCCATCTAAGCGGGCATTCATCTGCATACAGCGTTCCAGGTTGACCAAGTCGCCAACTTTAAGATGCCCGATGTTTGATTTGATCAGCGTTTCTTCAATGGCGGTAACGGTATGCTTTCCGTCAGACAGTTCAACCACGGTCAGACAAACACCGTTATGCGCAACCGACTGGTCAATCTTTAGTTCGGCCGCAATAGACGATTCCACGGTGATGTGCAAGTTTCCCTGTTCATGCCGCAGACCGGTTACCTTTCCTAAAGTTTCAATGATACCTGTAAACATATGGTGCCCCTAACCCCTAAAGGGGAATTGTGATGTGCAAAAATAGGATATTCATCATAGTGTATGCTATGGAAATGTCATTAGTTGATCAAATCGCATAGGGGACTCACCCGGTCATTGCTTGGCTCGACCACCCTCTCTGCTTCGCAAAGAGGGTTTATTTTATTTTCACCCTCTCTATGGCTTGCCATAGAGAGGGTCGACCAGCGTAGCGTAGTCGGGGTGAGTAAAATATCCGATATGAAAACACTATAGTCCTCCCACTCCCCTTTGGGGAGGATTTAGCTGGGCCTTCTATTTAAAATTACTCCCTATATCCAATCGTTTATTCCGCAGATCGATACCGCCTTCGATGATGGATTTGAGATTGGCCAGGTAAAATGTCCAGCCAATCTGGCATTGTACATAAAGGTTTTTATCAGGGTCACTTTCCTCAGGGATATTTTCCTGCGTAAGTTCAAGGATGGTCAACCCGTTTTTACCTCCAATGCTGACGCTTACCGTACTTCCGCCCGAAAAACTGAATTTCAAAAAGTCGATGCTGTTTACTTCCAGTATCTGCCCTTTTTCGACTGCCGCATCATCAAAACCATGCCAGTACCATTCGTAAGTGTCTTCTTTGGAGATGTACTCATCGCCCGCTCTTAAACGGCCGGCGATGGTATAAAATTCAGCCTTGCGCAGGAACCATTTTTCCAGTCCGGCGGGTTTTGTCCAGGCTTCGTAAACGCTTCTCACATCGGTATTAAAATCTGCGGTAATGGTAAATTGGGTCCATTTATTTTCTGACATGTGGTGTGTATGTTGACAGGTATGAAACAAAAATAACAATTAAAGTTTGGGCTTTTACTAACTTGCTTTTAAATCTGCAAATATGGCTAAACAAAGCGCTGGTATATTATTATACCGTTTTACCAACGATCAATTACAGGTATTTTTGGTGCATCCCGGCGGACCGTTCTTCCGCAACAAAGACGAGGGTAGCTGGTCTGTCCCCAAGGGCGAATTTTTGGATGACGAGGAACCGCTTACAGCAGCTAAACGGGAATTTTTGGAAGAAACAGGGCAATCCATTAATGGTAAATTCATCCCGCTCGACCCTGTTACCCAGAAGGGCGGCAAAACGGTGTTCGCCTGGGCGGTAGAGGGTGACATTAACCACGAAACCATAACCAGCAATTTATTTGAAATGGAATGGCCGCCACGCTCAGGTAAAAAACAAAGCTTCCCCGAAATTGATAACGCCGCCTGGTTTGACATCGAAACTGCAAAGACCAAGATCAACGCCGCACAAGCGGCATTCCTTAATGATTTACCGGAACGGCTTTGATTTATTCTGAATGATTCTTTATTTTTATAAACATAAATTTTACCTGTAAAACTACTCTACAAAATCCTTATCTATGAAAAAATTGACCATTGCATTTTGCTTAACCTTCACTGTACTTTTTGCCCGGGCCCAGGACGATCAACCGACCGCCGCCTTCAGGCAGTACTCCCAAAAAACAACCGATAATATTATCGCCTCCTTCAACCAAAAAGATTATAAGGGCGCCGGTGATACCATCAACGCCTGGTTTGGCCGGTACAAGAATCTGCCAGACGGTATGAAGAAAACCCTGGCGGTATTTACCATCAGCATGAATTATAATATGGCATGCGTTTGCTCGCGTGAGAACAAGGTAGACGAAGGCGTGAACTGGTTTGAACGCTCCTTAGCCGCTGGCTTTGAAGATTACAGTAATGTAAAATCAGACCCTGATCTGGAAGGCTTACGCGGCAACAATCGTTTCCTGGAAGATGTTCAGAAACTGCGTGAGAGACGCGATTATAGTTATATCATACAAAACTCAGGTCCGTATAAAAATGCTAAAGTCACTAACCTGCCGTCATTTACTTATCAATCTGCTTCGGCGCCTGAGTTGGTTGCATTAAAATCCAAATTCAACCTGGATTCTGTGGCCGGCAGTGGTGATGAAATAAGCAAGATGAAAAAGTTGCTGTACTGGGTCCATAACGAAGTGAGGCACGATGGCAACTCCAATAACCCATCATCTAAAAACGCTGTCGACCTGATCGCAGTTTGCCAGAAAGAAAACCGCGGTGTTAACTGCCGTATGATGTCGACTATACTTAGGGATGTTTACCAAAGCGAAGGCATCCCTACCCGCATTGTTACCTGTATGCCAAAAGACAGTACCGACAATGATTGCCACGTGATCACGGTAGCCTGGTCAAAAACCCTTAATAAGTGGGTCTGGATGGACCCTACATTTAACGCTTATGTAACGGATGCCAAAGGTAACCTGCTAAACATTGAAGAAGTACGCCAGCGCTTAGTTGCAGGCGGTGATGACCTGGTTTTGAATAATGATGCTAACTGGAACAACAAATCGAAACAAACCAAGGCATATTACCTGGGCTATTATATGTCTAAAAACTTATTCTGGCTGCAATGCTCATCAAAAAGCGAATGGGATATCGAAAGTCCAAAATCGGGCAATGCAGCCATAGATTATATCAACCTGTACCCCGGTTCGTTTAATTCGATCCACAAAAACGTCAAATCATCAGGCACCAGGGTTCAGTATGCGATCAGCAATCCTGATTATTTCTGGCAAAAACCGGCACATGGAGAATAATCATTTGTGATTAGGAAAGAGATTTAAATGATTCAGATCTCTTTCCTGTTTTTCACCCAGTTGGACGCGGATGAACCTGCAACAGTATCCGAGTCAGCAGGTATTTCCTTTTTAGATAACAGCCGTTCCATTACTATAGCTGCTATCAATGCTTCGTCTTCATTACTACTTTGCAGTACCTCCGGGGTAAAGTATTTCTTCACAAAATGTGTGTCGAAATTACCCGATATAAATGCCTCATGCTGCATCACAAACTTACCGAAACCCAGCGTGGTGGTAATGCCGGTAATGTTATATTCATCAATAGCCCTTATCATCCGCTCAATGGCTTCCGTACGGTCTTTGCCATAGGTAATCAGTTTGGCGATCATCGGGTCATAATAGATCGGGATTTCCATACCCTGCTCAAAACCATCATCCACCCGCACCCCCGGTCCTTTTGGCGTTACATAAGTTTGCAGGGTGCCGATATCCGGTAAAAAGTTATTGGCCGGGTCTTCAGCATATACCCGCAACTCAATGGCATGCCCGTTTATTTCCAGGTCTTCCTGTTTAAAACTGATCGGTTCACCGCGTGCAATTTGTATTTGTTCCTTCACCAGGTCGACACCTGTGATCAGTTCCGATACCGGGTGCTCCACCTGCAGGCGGGTATTCATCTCGAGGAAATAAAAGTTGAGCTGGTCATCCATAATGAACTCTACCGTACCTGCACCGGTATAGTTGACAGACCGCGCCACATCTACCGCACAACGCCCCATTTGCTCACGTATAGCAGGGGTTAGTACCGATGACGGGGCTTCTTCTACCACCTTTTGGTGACGGCGTTGTACCGAGCAATCCCGTTCAAACAGGTGTACAATATTGCCGTGTGTATCTCCTAAAACCTGTATCTCTATATGCCTTGGCGAGGATACGTATCTTTCAATAAACACTGACCCATCCCCAAAGGCCGAGGTAGCTTCTGATACTGCGAGATCCATTTGCTCTTCAAAATCTTCCACCCTGTCCACTATCCTCATCCCCTTACCACCACCACCGGCGGCTGCCTTGATCAGGATGGGAAAACCCACTTCAACCGCCCGTTTTTTAGCTTCAGGTATATCTGATATCGCCTCTTCTGTTCCCGGCACCATAGGTATATTATACTTTAAGGCAGCAGCCTTGGCCGACAGTTTATTCCCCATCACTTCCATTGCTTCAGGTGAAGGCCCGATCAGGATCAATCCCGCATCCCTCACCTGCCTCGCAAAAGCAGCATTTTCAGACAGGAAACCATAACCCGGATGTATTCCCTCTGCCCCCGTTTTGCGGCAGGCCTCAATGATCTTTTCACCCACCAGGTAAGATTGATTGGAGGGCGCTTCACCTATAAAAACAGCCTCATCAGCATAACGTACATGCAGTGCATCACGGTCGGCGGCAGAATAAACGGCTACCGTTTTTATACCCATCTCACGGGCCGAACGCATGACCCTTAAAGCGATCTCGCCGCGGTTGGCGATCAGAATTTTCTTCATCTTAACAAATGTATAAGATTTGAGCCGAATTGTTGCAAGGACATTAACACCGGCAAAAGGCTTTTTACCCGTAGTAAATTTTTTCATTTGCCGGGCATCAGGACTTACACTCGTAGTAAATTTTACCTTTAGCCGGGTATCGGGGCCAATGCCGGTAGTAATTTTTTGCATTAGCCGGGTATCAGGGGTTTTGCAGGTAGTAAAATTTTGAGGTTTTATTACTTAAATGACTGTATATCAATTAGCAATAACAAAACAGCGGCTTTTTGACTAATCTATGAACTTTTTGGGATTTTTCTCAAGGCAAATTTCAAATTCACCCTGCCAATACCTTAATATACAAAAATTTACCCGGATTACGAAATATATTAGTGCCTCAGTTTGAATTTATTTTTTTATTTTATTTAAAATGTTGTCTGTCCCCCGCTTGGCTTCTTTAATTTCGCTGTCGCACATTTTAAGCATCGTTCTCGTATCGCTATGAGGGAATGATATCGGTACACCGTTTGGATACTTGAGTTTTAATTTAGCAATATAACAATCACAGATAGCTGTATCATTCATGATATTCAAAATGCTCGTCCTAAGATATTCTTCATTTTGATCCGTCCATGATACTACTCCTTTTAAATTTTTTAGTTCATGAACACAGCTATCTCCCACTTCTACAATTATGCTATGAGCCGAATCCTGTGAAACAGATTCCAAGCCTTTCGGAAGAACTCGTTTGGCTTTTACTATTATACAACCGATCACTCTATTTCGTTGGTTTTCATCTGGTATATCCTCTAAGCTTTTGTAAAGATGGTCATGTAACTCTGAAATATACTCTTTACTCCATGCAGTTGGTACAGGTTTTGGCCCACATGATCCTAACAAAATCGTCAATAAAACGGTTGCTATTGTTAATGCTGCCTTTAAATTCTTATTACATGCCATATTATGATAAAAAAGCCACAGGTTGCTTAAATATATGTACAAGTTAGTGGTTTTAGTCTGCTAATTTTATTATATCTTCAATGCTCATTACATCTTTTTTTAACTC
Organism: Bacteroidota bacterium; assembly: GCA_048498695.1. Classification (GTDB taxonomy): domain Bacteria; phylum Bacteroidota; class Bacteroidia; order Sphingobacteriales; family Sphingobacteriaceae; genus Mucilaginibacter. The sequence continues at coordinate 5,386 of JBEHXM010000136.1, read as the reverse complement.
TGCTTTTATTGCCTGACTAATGCGCAGAGCTTAATAAATTTTGCAGAAATTGCAGTAAACAAAGTGCAAGGCAATTACATAGTAATGGTTCTCCATTTTCATCGAAGAAGCAAAATATTACTTCAAATGGGCCATCATCAAACCAACCACTTCTTTTAAATATATCCCCCATCCCGACAGAATACCTGCATCGGGCATCATGAAATCCGCTACGTTAAACTTGATATTCCCCGTAATGCGGCCGCTTGGATACGGCACCACATCCATCCCCTCTTTTTTGAAAATATAGAGCGACCGGCGCATGTGCCACGATGAGGTAACCAGCAAGTAAGGCGGCGGCAAATGTGCCTTTTGTAATAGCGCTTTTGAAAAAGCAGCATTTTCAAAGGTGTTTTTTGAATTCGGTTCTATCAGTACCGAGCTATCCGGCAGATTGAATTGCTTTAGAACACCCTTTACCCAGGTAGCTTCCCTGAAAGTCCCCTGGAAAAGATTACCGCTGCCGCTGCTGATCAGGATGTGAGATGCCGTACCCATTTCTTTCAGCTTCACGCCCTGTATAAACCGGTCGGCGCTTTCATTAAACACGCCATTCCCGTTTTTATCATCACCCGAAAAGCCGCCCAGGACAATAACTGCGCTGTATACCTTGCCTTTGGGCAGTGGAACCCTGTCGATATCCCAATATCTTGAAAAGGGGTATTGCAGTAATGGATTGGTCAGCAGGATGAGTAATAACACCCCGGTTATAAAACAACGCCGCTTTAATTTGGCGCGTTTGGAAAATAACGCGATCAAAAAGAAAAAGATGATCCAATTAAGTGGAAAAAGCAGGAACAATAATACTTTGGATAAAACGAAATACATCAGGGCTTATTTACTTTAAACTCTTTTTCGCCATAAATAACGTCATTTGCCGTAACTCCCTGTACAATTATTTTAAATGCACCCGTAATATCGCTGGTGTAAAATTTCAGATCGACATCCCCTTTGGAATTAACATAACACAAATGTTTCCAGTAGAGTGTCGAAATATATTCAGGCTGTGATGGATTAACGATTGAATAATCCTCGCCGTAAAATTCCTTGCTATAAGTAATTCCTCTGATAGTCACCGCTGATGCACCTGCCCCTGTCACCTTACAGTCCTGGTAAATTATCCAGCTAAAGTTCCCCGCTGTTCCGAATGTGCGTTGCATGGTCTGGTCATTCACTTCACTGGTTACCACCATATACCGCTCGCCCCTTTTTGGGGGCCGGTTGCGCCGGTCATTGTAATGGTTCTGACAATTCAGAATGTTCATATAGCAAACATAATCTCCGCAGGCATTTGACCCGTATGAAGAAAAGGCCGACGACCCGTACTTATCCCTGGCGCCTTTTATGGTAACCGTTCTTAAATTTATAGAATGCTCAAATCCTGTTATCACTTCAGCATTTGCATTCTCTATCTTTGATTCTGCTATATAATTATCATTCGGTTTAAATCCGTTGAGCAATTCCCGGTTTATCCTATCGTAATCATTGTTCAATGAAATTTTGTAGCCGGGTTCGTAATGGTTCAGCAAAAGCATGACACCCTTATTTGTCGAATTCCTAATAGATTCATCGCTTAATTTAAACCAACCATTTTTTTGGGTAAGCAGCATTTTTATCACCGAATCATTCCTCACCATGATATCTTCCGACCAGTTCACCGGTTTATCATTTAACGTGACCCTGCCTGTAAATTCAATGTTTTTCCTTGACAGGATGGTATCACTTGCTTTAGCCTGCAGCATATCCGTCCAATGATAACGTCTCCAGCCCTTTATCAGTAATACCTTCTCCAGATAGTTCCTGTCTTCCGGGCTTTGACCTATATATTTTTCTTTTATGGGGATATCTTCCAGTTCATGTTTCAGGTAAACATAACTTTCAATGTCGTTGGTTTTCGCCGCGTCTACCCGGCTGGCTTGAATACAGGCAACCGAAACCATCCCTTTTAAGGTATCTGCACCATTATCGCCCAATTTAAGTTTCAGGTGCACCTTTTGCCTGGTATGATAGGCTGCGCTATCTGTATTAATGACAATTGGAGTTCTTTGATCATAATGCGCAAAGAATATCCGCTCAGCACAAGGTCTTTGCGTACTGTCGAGCACAGTTATGGTATTCAGCCCTTTGGGAACATCTTTTAAAACCACGGCAATTTTTTGACGCATCGCCTTAATTTCAACCGGGAACGAAAAAAATGTTTGCTTATAATTATGGACCATGATAAAAAACTTACCGGGATATTTGCTCAGCAAGTTTAATTTGAGGGTATCATTAGTTAAGGCATTCGGCATACTGATAACCGGTCCCTTCGTCAATATTTTTGGCAAAGTATAACTAGTGTCTATCTGTTCGCCGGTTAATCTTAACTCATATTTGCTTTCAATCAGCGGGATCAGCTTAAAACTGCCCATTCCGTACCGGTCAGTTTTAATGGTATCAACCGGGCGTTTGTCTTTATATAAAATACCTTTAATGCTCACGGGCGCACCATTAACGTCCCTTGCTTCCCAGCCAACCGTGCTTTGGGTAGCATTAACCAGGCTGCCGCCTTCAGGATAAAACTTTATACTGACCGGGTTATCTTTAACCGGGAGCAACAGCCTGATATGCTTAACTTCCTTATTATACTTTATATCTGCCGTAAATTCATTATTCCCCGGTTTGATCTGGCTTTCGGGAATCGAGAATATATATTGTCCTTCCTCATCAGTCTTGATATGGCCTGATAATACATGATGCCCGCTGTTGCCCAGGTAATATTCTACCCCGGCCATAGCAATGGGCCGATCATCTTTTGTAGTGACTTGAAGCTCAATTTTTCTGTTACCACCTGCAACGGTTTTACCTGTATCCAAAGGCGTTAACGATGCCGACAGCTCAGGCCGGGTGGTTAACTTGATGGTAATTGGCTGCATAAAAATATCGTTTGGCTTACCATTTGTGAGTACATTGGTATAAAGCACAAAACTGTAATTGCCGGGCGGGATAGAGTCCGGGATAAAAACGTTGCCAAATGCCAGTCCGTTGCCCATTACAAACTTTTGCTCAAGGGCTATCGACTTTTTATAATCGTTTACAAGCATTACGGATAGCACCGAGGGGTCATTGGTATTCTTGTTATACTTTAACAGGTAAGCTGTAAACCATACATTTTCGTTGTTCACATAAATGCTTTTATCAAAATGGGCGAACAGAACGGACCGGGATTGCTTTATCCCGTAATAATTGATCTTATCGACTAAAGAATCGGTTTCCGGCGCCACTCTCTGTCCGAATGAGCGAACTGAATACAGCAGAAGGATAAAAATGATAAGTCCACGAGGGTTAGATAATATTCTTATCGGCATAGAAAAATAAATATATCGCAAAAAATATTCAACCGAAAATCAGGATTGTAATAATTGGGCTATAAATCATAATTATTATTTTTTTTGATCGATTTTTCTCATCTTTAAAAAGCCTCACCCACTTTTTAAAATTATGACACAACCTAATCCAGTAAAAGAAGCGACCAAACGATTGCTTTCTGTTGATGCCTTCAGGGCATTAACCATGCTATGCATGATATTTATTAACGACCTGAGCGGCGTTAAAGGCATTCCCGAATGGATGGACCATGCCAAACGCATGGATGACAGTATGGGCTTTGCCGACACTATTTTTCCGGCCTTCCTGTTCATCGTAGGACTGTCGATCCCCTTAGCTATCGACCGGAAAATGCAGAAGGGCGAGTCCTTTAATTCCATTGCATTTGCTATCCTGTCGCGCTCGTTCGCACTTATTGTGATGGGTTTTTTCCATGTCAATATGGAAGAATATAATTCGGCAGCCATCCTTCCCGAAGCCGTTTGGGAAATATTGATCACTATCGCTTTCTTTTTGATCTGGCTGGATTATTCCCCTACCATTTCAAATCTTAAAAAATATTTACTGATCGGCCTTGGATGGTTGATACTGTTGTTAATGGCCTTCCTGTATACCGGTGGTGAACCCAATAACCCCCGAGGTCTTGAACCTTCATGGTGGGGAATATTGGGCATCATAGGCTGGGCTTACCTGGTGTGTGCTTCTGTTTATTTCCTGGCCAAAGGCAAATTTTCAATAATGATCATTGCCCTGCTGGCATTTGTAGCTATCAATATATTGGAGCACGGCACTGTACGCATGCACCTTTGGGTTATTCATGATGCCTCGTCCGACTGCTTGGTCACAGGAGGAATTGTAGTTTCATTATGGTATGCACGACTATTAAAGAAAGGTTATAATACTCAACTATGGCTTTGGCTTTTTGTGGCAGGGGTGCTGGCAATAGCAGCCGGATTGCTTATTCGCCCATACACACAGGGTATATCCAAAATACGTTCTACACCAGCCTGGATATTTATCTGTGCAGGTATCAGCATCCTTGTTCTTGAGCTGATGATCTATCTTGTTGATTTTAAAGGCAAAAAGAACTGGTTCAGCATCATCTGGCCCGCCGGTACCGCTACACTTACCTGTTACCTGTTGCCTTACCTGCAGGTTGGCTTTTTGAGGCTGTTCCATGTGCATTACTGGAAATTCCTGGATTATGGATGGGGCGGTTTCTTCCGTTCATGGGCAACGGCGTTTATCATCGTTATCATTGGCGGTTTCCTCGAAAGACGCAGGTTAAAGCTGAAGGTATAAACATAAAAAAGCCGGGCAATTTTAAAATTGTCCGGCCTCCTTTTATGAGAAGAAAAAATCCCTGTTCACACTGGAAGCAGGGATCTTGTGATTGGGTAAAGAACATATCTGCTATTAATCTTACCTGTAACAGATCAGAGGTTTTTACGCCGGGTTACATTAAAAGTTGCCCATACTTATCCACAAAAACCCTGTTTTTGCACATGTCAGGCCACTTTTGCTTTAATTGAAGAATGTAAAGTGCTCACGTTCATCTGTTATAAGAAAAGGTAAAGAAATTGTTACCTCAGGATATTTTTTTGCTGATCCGGGCTTAATATCAGCTCCATAAACTTCAGATCAAGCCACCGGCCGAATTTAAACCCTACTTCTTTCAGATGCGCCACCTCAACAAAGCCAAACGAACGGTGCAGCCGGCAACTGATCTCATTTTCAGCATCTATGCCTGCAATCATTGCATGCAGTTTCATCTCCCTTGCCCGGTCTATCAGAGGTTGCAGCAATAATTTACTTAACCCCTTACCCCTGTGATCAATATGCACATACACCGAATGCTCTACCGTGTAACGGTAACATGGCCATACCCTGAAATGCCCATAAGTACTGAAGCCTGTTACCCGGCCTTCTTCCTCGGCTATCTGTCACTGCTGGCCGAGTCCTGCCGCCAGATTGGGCAGGT
>JBEHXM010000135.1:0-12621 GCA_048498695.1 Bacteroidota bacterium | reverse complement strand
ATGCGAAAGTAATTAAATTGTTTTGTAGCTGATATTAAGTTTGTGTTTGATCACGATTACCATTTGGCGCGCTCATACTGTAGCGGCCATTTAATTTCCTGCCCCAACTCGTGCGCCGCACGCAACGGGAAATGCGGGTCGCGCAGCATTTCGCGGGCCAGTAACACGATATCGGCCTGCCCGTTTCGGATGATTTCATCGGCCTGTGCCGGTTCAGTGATCAGTCCTACGGCACCTGTTAATATACCTGCTTCTTGGCGGAGTCTTTTAGCAAATTCTACCTGGTAACCCGGTTTTAGCGGGATCTTTGCCAGCACATTCCCGCCTGATGAGCAATCCACCAGGTCGACGCCTTTATCCTTTAATATTTTAGCCAGAGCGACTGAATCGTCGGCATTCCAGCCTCCTTCTGTCCAGTCGGTAGACGATATGCGCACGAATAATGGATGATCAATCGGCCAAACTTCCTTAACCGATGCCACAACTTCGAGCAGCAAACGCATACGGTTTTCAAAAGAACCACCATATTCATCCGTTCTCTGGTTGCTTAATGGCGAATAAAATTCGTGTAACAAATATCCATGTGCACCATGTATCTCAATTACTTTGAACCCGGCCTTTAATGCCCTCGTAGCAGCAGCTTTAAAATCCGCTTTTATCTTTTCAATTCCCGCCTTGTCCAGTTCAATAGGCGCTTCTTCATCAGGCGAAAAAGGCACAGCACTTGGAGCTAAGGCTTTCCAGCCATTATCCTTATTAGAAGGTATTTGTTTACCGCCATTCCAGGGCAAATCATGGCTTGCCTTGCGACCGGCGTGCGCTAACTGTATTCCGGCAACACTCCCATGTTCATGAATAAAACCGGTGATCTGTTTTAGTTTTTCGATATGCCCATCTTTCCAGATGCCGAGGTCGCCGTAGCTTATCCGGCCTTCGGCAGATACTGCCGTAGCCTCGGTAATAACTAAAGCTGCCCCGCCAACCGCCCTGCTCCCTAAATGTACCAGGTGCCAGTCGTTAGCAAAACCGTCCACGCTTGAATACTCACACATAGGCGAAACCGCAATACGATTTTTAAATTCAATACTTTTTATTTTCAGGGGAGCGAACAGGTGTGACATATATTGTTTTGCGCAAATATAGATGAACTAACACGGAAGGGAAGCTCATAGTTTTGTAAAATAAGACACGATTACAGGATTCAGCCGATTGCACCGAATTGCCGTACACTTAAAATTCTTTATTCGTTTTCCCGTTTAACCAACAATACTTCATCGCCCTCTAAAGGCAGGTATCCATACTCATAACAAAAATGATAGGTTTTGCCATTCTGTGTTTGATAGGTATGGGTATGATACTCAAAGTCAAAACCTTTTGCAGCTAATTTTTTGTGTGTAGTCTTTGTTTTGCCTGACGGGTTAAGCTCTTCCAATATGCGGCGGTTGCGGCGCAAAATGTTGTTGATATTACGCACCAGGTTATAGCTGCTGCTGTTCAGCTGATTATTGTAATTGTTACGGCACTGGTCGTTGCAAAACTTTTTATCTGCCCGGCCATGCAGCACTTCGCCGCAGTCCAGGCATAATCTTTCTTCAGTCATAGCATAAAGGTAAAGTATAATTTATCCATTTGCAAACGCTTACAAATGGAAATTGTCGACTATAAATGATTATTAACCGGGTAAGCTTTCGGGTACAGCACACCTTTGTAGTGTCAAACAAAAATTAAAATTTGAAAAGCACATGAATACTTTAAGAAACAGTGTACGCCTGGTAGGCAACCTGGGCATGGACCCCGAAGTAAAAAGTTTTGAGAATAACCGCAAACTGGCAAAGATCACCATCGCCACTAATGAGACCTATAAAAATGATAAGGGCGAAAAAATAACAGATACCCAATGGCACAACCTCGTAATGTGGGGAACGCAGGCCAAACTCGCCGAAGATTTTTTAAAGAAAGGTGACGAGATCGCCATTGAAGGCAAACTCGCCAGCCGGAGCTATGTAGACAAGGACGGCAACAAACGCTACGTGACCGAAGTTGTGGTAAACGAGTTTTTAAAAACCGGCCTCAAAAAGTAAATACAAACCTAAACCTGTCACCAATACCGGGGTAGTGCAATGCTGTTCCCGGTATTATTTATTTAAAACCCTAATCCTTATATTTGTTATGTACTTAGAAGCAAAAGAAACAGCACGGTTGTATAAATTATTATCTGACAAATTAGGTAATGATACCACCGAGGCGATGTTTAAATACATTGATAACAAAACAGAACGATCTGTGGAAGCAACCATCAAAACATTGGCAACTAAAGATGATCTTGCAAATGCTGCGGTAAATCTTAAAAATGAAATCGCTAATGTACGCTATGACCTTAGCAAAGAAATTAGCAATGTGCGTAAGGAAGCGGGAGAAACTAAAGCAGAGACCATTAAATGGATGTTTATCTTTTGGATAGGCCAGGTTGGGGCGACATTGGCCATCATATTGCTACTAAGAAAATAATAAAATGCGGCGCTTTATGGCGTAGTTACAGCTACAGGCAACACCTTTCCGTTAAAGAACCGCTGTCCGGTCAAAGCAAAATCAGCAATGTACTTTCCCATTTCAAATGCCATCACCGGCGATTCATAACCCGGAAAAGCTTTCTCCAGCATTTCAGTTTGTGCAGAACCTAATGCCAGGCAATTGACCTTGATCTGTTGCCCGGTTAATTCCTGCGCCAAACATTCAGTTAAAGTATGCAGGGCTGCTTTACTGGAGGAGTAAGCGGCCAGACCTGCAAATTTACTACTTCCCTGGAAACCGCCCATACTGCCGATATTTACGATATGAGCCCCAGCCGGCATTAAAGGCAGCAAACTTTGGATGATGCGCACATGCCCGATAAAATTGCTTTGCAGCATTTCCACAAAATCTGTTTCCAGCAACTCGGTAAAGGGTTTGTTGATCAACATTCCGGCGTTATTGATCAGTATATCTACCTGCCCATCCAGGCGTGTATTAATAAATTGCAGCAGATCGTTGTAATCATCATGCACGATGTCAAAAGCCACGGGATAAAGTACACAATCGGGGTTTAACCCTTTGGCAATTTCTAACAGTCTGCCCAACTTGGTTTCCGATCTGGCCAGGGCAATAATTTTGTGTTTATTACTTAGTATCAGCTCAAGCACTGCTTCAAAACCCACACCACTGCTTGCGCCTGTTATAATGATATTCATAAATGCTAAGATATTAATTTTCTCAAACCACCAGCTTCTGCTCCACCGGATGCTTGATCAGATAAAACCCATCGCTGATCAGTTTCTTCAATCCCGGTTCCTTTTTGGCTTTATTTTCAAGGAAGGTTCTTATTTCCGCAGCCACTAATGGTTCAACCCCTTCATGTTCCAGTATTTCTAATATTTCAAGCGCACACAACCAGTCGTCATGATGATTTTTTTGCAGCCTCAACCATACATTCCCCAGGAAACCAAAGTCGCCGCCCTTATGCCTGCGGTTACGTACCTGCTGATACAATTTATGCAGTTCGATAGTTCGGGGGTCATATTCAACATGGTGCGTATTGGTGTTTGATTTGTAGGCAATCTCCTCATAAGCATCTTTATCAGCCGCCCCGCAAAATACTGATGTTATTTTTTCACCAACAGCCATATCATAAACACCCCACGAAGGATCAAATAGTATTTTACCTTTATTATCCTTTACCGTACAATCAATAAAAGTGATAACCCCATTTTTCCCTTCAACAGACAATACATTTTTAACCGTTCCGCTAACTGTGATACCGCTTTCAAAATTTAACATTGCCTGTTTACCAGCTTCAATTCCTAAAAGGTTGAATTCTTCTGCCGTCATATCTTCCAACGGGGTAGCCAGTCCCTTCAATCTACCCACAGGCGAACTGAACCCATCTTTATGATGAACTTTTCCATGACCCTTTAGCAGTTTGTTATTAAATGATAAGATAGTTGGTCCGGTGGTTTTAATAAATGCTGGCTGCTCGTCCGTGAACTTCTTAAAATCGGTGAACGTACCTGAAACCTGCAAGCCCGAGCTGTAAACCGCGGTACAAGTATTTTTACTTTCCATCGCCTTTTGCAAGCCATATATCCCCCCTATCCTGAATGACATGGTATCGGCAAATGTTTCCAGTACGTCGATCAGGTTTTGAAATGTAGGCGTGACGAATAGCTGCGGTTGTGTTTTAGTGATATCGTAACTATAGTTTACGGCATCGATGGTATATTCCAGTTTCTTCACATCTTTTTTCATACAGCTTACACTTTCACCAATTGACGAAAGCAGTCCGGCACCATATATTTTGGAATTTTTCAGAGTACCGATCAGCCCGTATTCAACAGTCCACCAGTGTAAACGGCTTAACAGGGCCATTTCCGATGGTTCGCCCATGTTTTCCTGACGATAGGCCACCAGTTCATCCGCTTTTTTTATTTCTTCAGGGTCTGCATCCGGCATTTCTTTTAATATCGATAAGGCCCTGATGGCTTCATACAATTCAAAATCCTGGGCCGAAAACATCGCCTTAGCACCTATCGACCCAAAGTAACTGAGGTATTCATGATAATCCTTATCTGCAATAATGGGTGCATGGCCGGCAGACTCGTGTATAATATCCGGGGCCGGAGTGTATTCAATATGCTTTAATTGGCGAATATCAGCCGCTATAACTAAAACGCGATATGCCTGGTATTCCATAAAAGCAGCAGGCGGGATAAAGCCATCAACGGTAACTGCACCCCAGCCAATTTTACCGAGTGCATCGTTCATTTCCTGCAGATCAGGGATCTTTTCGATAGTCAATCCTGCTTTTTGCAGGCCGGGAATATAGGGGTAATAAGCAACGTCTTTAAGATAGCTGTAATTCTGGCGCATCACATATCGCCATACCGCATGATCGATAGGCGTATAGCGTTCGTAATGCTGATTTACTATAAATTGCTTTAAATGACGGGGCAGCGCCGCAACCTGCGGGTTATTAAAATCATTAAAATCACTCATTACGTTCAGTAGGTTTACTAAAAAAACGTAAAATTAGAAAATTAGATTGCTATTTATTTAATTCTCTTCTATAGAGGGAAGCCCTTTTTCCAATCGGCTGTTACGAATGACATAATAAATGCCAAACAAAGCTACCAGGATAGAGATGAGGTAGAAACCAAAGCTTAGGTAAACAGCCATATCGGTAGCAATACCAAACTCATTTGATGCAGTTAAAAAAAGCGCATCACGCACACCGCCACCACCTAAACTAAAAGGGATAATGGACGCAAGTGAGGATATGAGGAACGAAAGGAGATACGGTGCAAACTTTCCATTAAAATCCTGTGCCAAAAGCAGGCAGATGATCACCAGTATCTGCATCGCCTGTACGCCTATTGCCTTTAAATGACCGGCAAGAAAATTGTGTGTATAATCCTTGAAAAAGCGGCGTGCAACAAAGTAATAGATCACTGAACCAACAGAGAATATCCCAAGCGGAATGCCCAGGTGAATATCTATCTGCGGGATTAATATGATTAGCGCTACTGTAATTAAACCTATGGCCCAAAAACCGCTCAACCGGTCAAATAATATCGCCCAGAACACTTTTTTTGTAGGTAACTTATAACGTTTGTGCAGTAGATATATCTTGTACCCGTCACCACCGATACCGCCCGGCAATAATACATTATAGCATAACCCTAAAAAATATAGCCTTAAGTTGAACCGGTAATCTAATTTTAAACCGATCGATTTAAAATAGCTTAATAACCGCCATGAAGAAAGGATCATGGAGATAACATAACACAGGATGGCTGCGGCTAACCAGGCCCTGTTTGCATGTAAAAGCCGGTATTTGATTTTCGGAAAAGGAACCTTACTAAATACATAGTATAATAACCCGCCTGTAACAACTACTATCAGAATTATTTTAACAACGCCCCAAAGCTTTCCTTTCCAGGTTTTATGCTCAACCGCCTCTTCGGCAGCTTCTTCGGCTGATTCTTCGATATTTGTCATCGGCTGCAAAAGTATGTTTTTTTTAGATTACACTGATGATGTAACAATGATTTCACTGATAATGGAAATTGACAAATCAGTTAATATTAAAATTTTAAATTTGCGCAAAATTGATTGGAATGGCTAAAGTAAAGGTTGGTTTAGTGCAGATGTCATGCACAGCAGATAAACAGCAGAATCTGGAAAAAGCGGTCGTTAAAGTCCGCGAAGCGGCTGCGAAAGGTGCTCAAATAGTTTGTTTACAGGAATTGTTTACTTCGTTATATTTCTGCGATGTAGAAAATTACGATAATTTCAAGCTGGCAGAAGCTATCCCCGGTCCATCTACTGACGAACTTTCCAAAGTAGCAAAGGAACTGAACGTAGTGGTCATCGCCTCTCTATTTGAAAAGCGCACACATGGCCTTTATCATAATACCACTGCAGTTTTAGATGCAGATGGTTCTTATTTAGGCAAATATCGCAAAATGCATATCCCCGATGATCCGGGCTTTTATGAAAAATTTTACTTTACACCAGGCGATTTGGGCTACAAGGTTTTTAAAACCAAATATGCTACAGTTGGAGTGCTCATCTGTTGGGACCAATGGTATCCTGAGGCTGCGCGCATTACGGCATTAATGGGTGCGGAAATATTATTCTATCCGACTGCAATCGGCTGGGCAACAAGTCAGGATGATGCTACCAATACCGAGCAATATAATGCCTGGCAAACCATTCAGCGTTCACACGCTGTGGCTAATGGTGTGCACGTGGTAAGTGTGAACCGTGTTGGGCAGGAAGAAGAGTTAAAATTCTGGGGCGGGTCATTTTTTGCTAATCCTTTTGGAAGTGTGATCCACCAGGCATCGCATACCGACGAGGAGGTAATTGTGCAGGAACTTGACCTTTCAAAAACAGACCATTACCGTACGCACTGGCCGTTTTTGCGGGATAGAAGGATCGACTCTTATCAGCCGATTACTAAACGACTTATTGACGAAGATTAAATTATAAGCCGTCATTGCGAGGAACGAAGCAACCGCGATCTGTACAGAGCAGACTTTGAAAGTTTGCGATTGCCACGCTGCGCTCGCAATGACATAGGCACAAAATAAACTATGGACTATCGACCATCGACTATGGACAAAATCTCCGGTTTCCACTTCCCTGCCGAATGGGCAAAACATACTGCTACCTGGCTCAGCTGGCCGCATAAGGAAGAATCATGGCCGGGAAAGATCGTCACCATTTATAAACCCTATTGCGAGTTTATCAAAGCAGTATCGGAAGGTGAGATAGTGCGCATTAATGTGGTTAATGAACAGATGGCGGCTTTTGCCAAAGAACAATTGCAATCGGTTGGAGTTGATCTGAAACGCATAGAGTTTTTCGAGTTTCCGACTAATGATGCCTGGTGCCGCGACCATGGCCCGGCGTTTTTGATCAATACCGATACCAAACAAAAAGTGATCGTCGACTGGGGCTATAATGCCTGGGGGAATAAATATCCGCCTTATGAGCTGGACGATGTGATCCCGACCAAAATTGGCAAGCATTTTAATTTACCCGTTTATCACCCCGGCATTGTGATGGAAGGTGGCTCGGTTGATTTTAACGGGAAAGGTACCGTGTTAACGACTACCGCCTGCCTGCTGAATCAAAACCGCAACCCGCATTTAAACCAGCAGCAAATTGAAGGCTACCTGCAAAATTATTATGGTGTTGAGCAGGTGTTATGGCTGGGTGATGGTATAGTGGGTGATGATACCGACGGCCATATTGATGATATCACTCGCTTTGTGAACGAGGACACCGTGGTTACCGTTATCGAAGAAAATAAAAACGACGAGAATTACCATATCCTTCAGGAAAACCTGCAAACGCTGAAAACCATGCGGTTGCTGAATGGCAAACAACTCAACATAATTGAGCTGCCCATGCCCGATGCTGTCTATTATGATGGACAGCGCCTGCCTGCTTCTTATGCAAATTTTTATATTAGTAATGCGGCAGTGGTAGTACCTACCTATCGCTCTAAAAATGATGAGAAGGCGTTGGATATTTTAACAGGCTGTTTTCCAAATCACAAAGTAATTGGCATTGACTCTACCGATATCATCTGGGGATTGGGTAGCTTTCATTGCCTGAGTCAGCAGGAACCGGAGGTATAATAAACACAAAAGGGTGTCATGCTGAGGCTCTCGAAGCATGGTGCAGCATGGCCTTTTCGCGCGTTATTCGACAGGCTCAGGATGATAACGCGCTTTATTACCTATCATTTTCACCGAAACCGGTGAAAATCACATAAAAGTTTAAACATCTTTTCACCGACCCTTTCTTATTTCTCACCGACTTGTTTAAGCCAGCGACCAATATTTGATTGATGCACCTGTCAATCCGCTGTAGTTTTGGGTATGATTTTAAATAATAAGACGATGAAAACGATCATAGAAAACCAAAACATACATCATAATGGCCGCACTACGGTAGGTGCCATTATCCTGATCCTCGGCAGCTTATTGCTGATCGATCAATTGAACCTGTTCTTTATCCCCGACTGGATATTCAGCTGGCCAATGATATTGATTGGCATTGGTGTTTACTCTGGCATGAGGCACAATTTCAGGAAACCCACATCAGTTATCATGATACTTTTAGGTATCGCCTTTTTATTCACCGAAAATATTGACGATGCCGACCGTATCGTATGGCCGATAGCCATTATTGCAACAGGCTCCTGGATGGTATTCAGGCAGAGAAAGCATGTTACTGAAATTCCATATAAAGAAAGCAGCTTTAAAGAGCTATAATATAAATAGTAATAGTTTAGTGATGGTTAGCCGGGTAAGTTTATGCTTATCCGGCTTTCTTTTTTAAGCATATCACACTGATTAAAATTCATAATACACACCGCACGGGTAATTTCTTTACTTTAAGCGGCAAACTTTTTCACCGACATTTTATACCACCTTACCGAGATGTTTAATAATGTCACCAATATTTGATAGGTTCGCCTTAAGTATTACCTTAGTTTTGGATAAGATTATAAAATAGGATAACTAACATGAGCAACGATATAGATCTTCAAAATAAACCCCGGAATAATAAGGCGCTTGCCGGGATCATACTATTGATAGTGGGGTTAGTACTCCTGGTTCACCAATTGAACTTTTTTCTTTTCCCTTTCTGGCTGTTCAGGTGGCCGATGATACTTATCGCGATAGGGCTTTATAGTGGTGCCAAGCATAATTTCAGAAATTCCGGCTGGCTGATCATGATCCTTGTAGGTGTGGTTTTCACCTTAAATGATGCTGTTGAGGGCTATGATATGGGGCGGATCACCTGGCCTATAATGATCATTATATTCGGTCTTTGGATGATATTAAGGCGCGGCAGCCGTTGGGATAAAAACAAAGAGCACTGGGATAAATGGGCTTATCGTGATCAGCGCACTGATCCGAATGCCCCTCCTGCCGATCCAAATGACCCTGACGCACCTGTGAATCCAAACCCTAACTTTTCAGGGAGCGCAAAACACTCTTACGGCGATGATTACCTGGATGCGGTATCGGTATTCGGTGGGGTCAAAAAGACTATCCTGTCCAAAGACTTTAAAGGCGGCGATATCGTAAATATTTTCGGCGGAGCCGAACTTGATCTTACACAGGCTGATATCAACGGTCGCGTAATATTGGACATCACCCAGATATTTGGCGGCACCAAAATAGTAGTACCGTCCAACTGGCAGGTGGTATCAGATATTGCGGCAGTATTCGCCAGCGTTGATGATAAGCGTTTAAGGAGCACCGCCAGCACAGGCACCGAAAAAATACTTGTACTCAAAGGGGTATCCATTTTTGCAGGAATAGACATCCGCAGCTATTAATTTGACATTTAGAGCTTAAAATTAACGAGGATCAAAATCAATCATTTTGGCTAATACACAGTTAACATTTTCAAAACTACGTATCGCATTTGTAACCGGCGGCCTGGTATGGGCCGCGCTGCTTACCTATTTGGTACACGGCTTTGGTTTTACCTGGTATATTGGCCTGCTGGATGGTTTGGTTAGTTCCGTTTTACTTGCTGCGGCCTGCTGGCTTATTAATAATAACCTTCGTTATTTTCAGCCCGGCAAGGGCAGCTACATCAATATCCTGGTATGGTGTGTGGCCTTAGCAGGCGCATGTACACTGGGCAGTCGGTGGATATTACCTTATATCAACAACAATTCGGTTTACAGTAATTTTGTGATCCAGTCGCTAACTATTCGCTTCTTCACCAATTTCCTGGCTGTTGGCTGGATGGCCATGATCAGTATGATCTGGTATTCGCAACTTGATCAGAAAGAAAACGAAAAAAGGAAGACCGAAGCCGAAAAACTGGCCCGTGACGCGGAGTTATACAATCTGCGCCAGCAATTGCAGCCCCATTTTTTGTTCAATAGTCTTAACTCCATCAACGCTTTAATCGGTTTTAAACCTGATGAGG
This sequence comes from Bacteroidota bacterium, assembly GCA_048498695.1. GTDB lineage: Bacteria > Bacteroidota > Bacteroidia > Sphingobacteriales > Sphingobacteriaceae > Mucilaginibacter. The sequence continues at coordinate 2,118 of JBEHXM010000135.1, read as the reverse complement.
CGCGTAAGATGATCCACCAGCTTTCCGATTTCCTGCGCGGTACCTTAAAAAAGGATGACCAGCAGCAGGTTACTTTGACCGAAGAACTGGCGCATCTGCAGCTTTACCTGGATATTGAAAAAGTACGTTTCGGACACCGTTTGATGACCGAGATCAGCTGCGACAAAAAATGCCAGGATTGTATATTACCACCAATGATATTACAGCCGATCGTTGAAAATGCGATCAAGTTTGGATTATATGACACTACCGAAAGTGTAACCGTAAGTTTAAGGGCCGAGTGGGATGATAACTACCTGATATTGATGATACAAAACCCTTATGACCCCAAAACAGCCAGACCGCGTAAGGGAACCGGTTTTGGTCTGAGCGGCGTTCAGCGCCGGCTCGATTTATTATTTGCACGTACTGATTTAATTGAAACTCACGCAAATGATAATATATTTACAACAATTATTAAAATCCCGCAAGTATGAAACGTGTTTTGCTTATTGATGACGAACCTTTGGCACGAATGGTTGTATTGGAATATTTGCAGGATTTTAAAGATCAATTGGAAGTTTTAGGGGAATGCAATGATGGCTTTGAAGGCCTGAAAGCGATACAGCAGCACCAACCCGACCTGATATTCCTGGATGTGCAGATGCCAAAGATCAATGGCTTTGAAATGCTGGAACTGGTAGAAAATCCGCCATCGGTGATATTTACCACTGCCTTTGATGAGTACGCCATTAAGGCCTTTGAAACCCACGCGGTTGATTACCTGCTGAAACCATTCAGCAAAGACCGCTTTAATAAGGCGGTTGAGAAATTCCTGGCGCAGGCCCCTGCACAGGTGGTTAAAGAAACCGTAAATCTGTTAGATACCGCTTCGCAATCACCTGCGCAAAATGAACGTATTGTGGTGAAGACCGGCACTAAAGTAAAGATCATACCGGTTGCGGATGTGGAATATTTAGAGGCTGATGATGATTACGTAAGCGTTCATACCAAAGAAGGCTCCTACCTGAAAAATAAGACCATGAGCTTTTTTGAACATACGCTGGATGGCAGCCAGTTTGTGCGTGTACACCGTTCATACATCATCAAAATACAGGATATCACCCGTATCGACCCTTATGAAAAGGATGCCCATATCGCGATCCTTAAATCCGGCGCTAAAATACCGGTAAGTAAAACTGGCTATGCTAAGTTAAAGCAGGTATTGGGAATTTAGTTTGATTGCGGAATTCGGAATTTCGATTGCGGAATTATTTTAATAGTTTGTCATGTTGAACGGAGTGAAACATCTTCTACGCCATATATTCGCAGACCTTTCCCTTGTAGAAGATTCTTCACTCCGTTCAGAATGACAATTGGGGATGATTATCTACCGTATCAACAACACTTTCCACGCCTCTTCCACCCTGCCCTCATCAAGTAACTCTTTAGCTTTTAGATGTAATTGCAATTCACGCGTTTGATTGTCGCCAATTGTAGCATCCAAAAGATCTTTTATTTCGGGGGACTGGCCATAGGCCTCCACTTCTTCATCAGTTGGCAATACTTCTACATTACCTAACTGGCCGAGGTTATTGCCTGTCAGCACTTTGGAGTTGCGAATGGCATGAGGTATAGAGTCGACCCCAATGCCAATGCTGCGCACGGGTTTGGCTACTTTAAACAGGTTATCTTTAGTGACACGGCAGTACCAGTCGCCACCCAGGCGCGCTACGTGATCCATTTTTATTTGATCTATCTTGCCGTCAGCGTCTAAAACGGCTTCATTAACATGAATTAATTTGATCTCGGCAAATATCAAATTCCCGGCACCGGGACCATCCCCTAAGTGCTTTACCTCGTTCACCACACATTCAAACTGCACTGGCGATTCGGCAACCCGCGGTGGTCGCACCAGTTCGGATGCGATTGGCGTAAAGCCGGATTTGATAAATTCATTGGTGCCTTTCGGGTATTCCACACTGGCCAGCGAGGTTTGCTGCACCATATCGTAATTTACAATATTGATCACACATTCGGGCACCTCCAATATGTTTTCAAGCGTATGCTTGGTGGTATTATCCCGCACCCTCCGCGAGGGTGAGAAAACACATACCGGTGGGTTACTGCCAAACAAAT
>JBEHXM010000134.1:0-12659 GCA_048498695.1 Bacteroidota bacterium | reverse complement strand
TACAGGATTTTCTACTTTAATTTTTGACATAACGGATGTTAATTTTCTGTTTTAAAAGGTTTCAAATATATAAAAATGGCTTACCTATTTTATTAATACTTTGTTGAAATTATTGTTATTTAATTGAACAAATATTTGGTTTCCAGCGTTAAACAATGAATATTTTTCATAAAATTGCGCCATATTTACAAAAAATCTGCTCATCCATCATAAGTGCTACCCCTCAATTATGCTAAAACTCATTGCAAGAATCACGCTTTTAACGCTTCTTACATGTTTTACTACCCTGGTATCAAAAGCACAAATAGGGTACGATTACTCACAATATGATGTAGGCTTTTCAGTTGGTTTTAACCAGTTTTATGGCGATGAACTGACATCCAAAAGTACCAAAGCCGTCAACTTCAATTTCAACTATAATCAAACCGCTTTTGTTAATTACATTGCCGAAATGCAGTTTGGCAAGCTTGCCGGCGGTGATGCCAACAATGACCCGCTTGGAAGGCAGTTTGCAACCGACTACCAGTATTATGCCTTCAGGATACAGGTACAGGGCGGCGAAATACTCGATTATTCGGAAAACACCCTTGCCAACGCGATGAAGAATTTATATGCAGGTGTGGGCGTAGGCATGATATTCAGTAAATTATCCAGCGTCAACCGGTACTCTGTTCAGATACCCGGCTACTATACACCGGGGCCAAATAAGGCACAGGAAGCATTTATTCCGGCCAGATTAGGATATGAATTTAAAATATTCAACCGCTATCAGCGGCCTGACGTTAAAATTGACCTGGGTTACCAGTATAATTTTATTTTAGGTGATGATCTGGACGGTTTCCATGCAGGAAAACTCAAAGACTCCTACAGTCAATTCACTCTTGGGGTAAAATTCTCTCTCGGCGGTGTAACTTCATACCGCAAACAGATCAATTATTAATTTTCTGATTTTTAAATCCTTTGCCGGAATTTATTGTTTACTTAAAAAACAATAGTTATGGCCAGCAAAAAATCTTATCCCGAATTTGATGATGAAAATTCAGACAGGGACAAAACCTTAAAAGACAGTCTCGGAGAAGCAACAGATAAGGAAGATCTGAATTTCAATGCAGATGAAGATAGTTTTGAATACGATGTAGAAAGCGATGACCCTGACTATGACCACCCTGACCCCTACAACACTGCTGTAAAAAATGGTGCAGATATGGATTCGACCTATGACGAGGCCAACCCTTTTGATGCGGTAGATGAATATATCCCAAATGAATCACTCGAAACGGACGTTGACCAGCTTGGCATGCATGTTGACAATGGAAAAATTGTTGAGGTAGACCCTTTGGATGATATACTTTCGCGTACACCGGAGGATAGCCGCAGCGACCTGGATGAAGAGGGATATCCTAAGAATGACAGACCAGGGCACTAAGTCCCTTTCTTGTATTATCCTATAATATCAATTGTTTGTTATTTTCCCTTTGGATGTGATTATCAGTAGCTTTTTAATAAGGTACATGCATTGCTTTTTGAATTGCCGGCAACAGCATTCAATGTGAAAATCGCCATGTTCATCATATGAAATTTTAGGGCGTTGTTTGTAAACAGGGCAGGTTAGAGATTCAATAATTGCAACAATATCTTTTGGAATTTCCATTTTGTACAGGCCCGGGGTAGCCGTACATACAGAACTTAAAATGTATCTGAAAGTTTTAAATATTTGCAGCTAATCCAGGTCTAAATTAAAGCGCCTTCTTAATTCAGCAAGCTGCGGGTTTTTGCTGGCCATGTGCTGGTATTTTTCAGTAGTAGTATACGGTCTTTTAGATGCCTTTATTTCATCAACGCGAGTATTTACTTCTATATCAAAATTGCGGAGGCCTACACGCAGGTAGTTCATCAGGCTTGGCTTTTCGTCCCTGAACAAGTTCTCCTGCACCTTATTGGCAACCAGCACCTCAAATTTATAAGGCTCCAGCATTACAGGTGCATTGGCCGTAAAGATGGTGAACAGGCTCATGTTACGGTCGGCTTTTATTTTAGCTGCGTAATCACTCCAATGCTTTAGGAAGCTGTCCATCGTAAAATCTTCCTTCGCATCCCCTTTGATATAAGGGTCTTCTTCCTCGGCTATTTCGGCCGCGGTAGCGTTACTCAAATCCTTTAACGATGGTATTTTAACTGATGTGGATAGCGAATTCTGATTAGGGATAAAAACCTTTGGCTTCTCAGCAACTACAGGTTCTGCCGCCTGTTTTTCAGGTGCTTTTTCCGGCTGAGCTGATACCGGTTTAGTCGTATGATACACCGCAGGCGGGTCACTTAATACAGGTACCTCCCCACTTGTTTTAGTATTTGCGGGTTGGGCTAACTCTGGGGTATCAGGTTTTTTTTTTATTTGCCCGGCCGTAGCGGACATTTCAGCGGCTGGGGCTGTCAGCATATTGAATGCCGAGGGCAGATGGCACATTTTGAGCAATGCCAGTTCCACCTGTAACCTTTGGTTCTTGCTTAGCTTATAACTCAGATCGCACTGGTTGGCGATGTTCATGGCCGAAAGCAGGAAAGAAACCGATGATGCCTGCGATTGCTGCAGGTATTTAGCCTTGATCCCTTCACTTACTTCGAGCAATTTCAACGTGGTGGCATCTTTACTTACCAGGAGGTTGCGGAAGTGTTCAGACAAGCCCGAAATAAAATGTGATCCGTCAAAACCTTTAGCCAGTATCTCGTCAAACAGCAGCAAGGTATTGGCCGTATCTTCCTTCAGCAAGCTATCAATGATATTAAAGTAATAATCGTAATCCAGTATATTCAGGTTATCAATTACAGTGCGGTAGGTTACGTTACCATCTGAAAAACTGACGATCTGGTCGAACATAGATAAAGCATCGCGCAGACCGCCATCTGCTTTTTGTGCAATGATATGCAGCCCGTCGGGCTCATAGTTGATCTTTTCTTTTTTGGCGATGGATGCCAGGTGACTCGCCATATCCTCCACCCGGATGCGGTTAAAATCAAATATCTGGCAGCGGGATAATATAGTTGGCAGTATTTTATGCTTCTCGGTGGTAGCCAGTATAAATATGGCATAATGCGGCGGCTCTTCCAGCGTTTTCAGGAAAGCATTAAAAGCAGCCTGCGAAAGCATGTGCACTTCGTCAATGATGTATATCTTATACCGGCCGGCCTGGGGCGGGATACGCACCTGGTCTATCAGGCTGCGTATATCATCAACCGAATTATTAGAGGCGGCATCAAGCTCGTGGATATTGAATGAATTACCGTTCTGGAAAGAGGTGCATGACGGACAAACACCACAGGCTTCGCCATTGAACTGCAGGTTCTCGCAATTGATGGTTTTGGCCAGGATACGCGCGCAGGTAGTTTTGCCCACACCACGAGGCCCGCAGAATAAAAATGCCTGTGCCAGCTGATTATTCTTAATAGCGTTCTTAAGCGTATTAGTGATATGTTGCTGACCTACAACACTTTCAAACGTAACCGGACGGTATTTTCGGGCCGAAACAATAAAATTCTCCACAGCCACTAAGGTAGCAAGAATATGCCTTAACTGAAAGCCCGTGTAACGTGATGTTGATAATTTTTATGAAGATAATTATTCATCATCTTCAGGAAAATGATCATCATCTTCCGGATCAGGTTCCCCCAGGTCATCATCCACCTGTATCTCGTGCAGGTCATCAAGATCCTGTACCTGGTCATCAAAATCCTCGTCATCTTCATCATCCCAGTCATCATCTACCGGTTCGTTATCATCCTCTGGCCCCCATGAGTTATTAACTGTTAATTCCTCATCCTTGTCGTATTCAAGATCGGTGAATTTCATGATCGTATGGTTTTTTTAGTAATACAGTTTCGTGTTTGTATATGTTTACTAATATCCTGGTTATTTATGAATTAAATTCAACTTTTTTAAAATGAATTTTTATGAAATTTTGTGAATAAATTGATTTTTATTCCTACATTTGCAGCCCCGTAATAGCGGGTAAAACATTAAAAATCAAGTATAATAATGCAACAGTACGAAACCGTGATCGTTCTAACCCCGTTGCTGTCAGAAGAAACTGCTAAAGAGGCTATTGCCAAATATAGCAAGATCTTAACTGACGGCGGAGCCGAAATTGTCCAGGAGGATAATTGGGGTTTGAAGAAATTAGCGTACCCTATTCAAAAGAAAACTACAGGGTATTATCACTTAACTGAATACAGGGCTCCGGGTGATCTGATCAATAAATTGGAGGTCGAATTCAGGCGTGATGAGCGCGTTCTGCGTTTCCTGACCATTGCACTGGATAAACATGCCATTGCTTACAATGAGAAAAAGCGCAGTGGTGCTTTTCAAAAGAAAACCGTTAAAGCAGAGGAGGCAGCAAAATAATGGCTAACGAACAAATCCAATACGTTACCGCTCCCAAGGTGGACGATAACCGTAAAAAATACTGTCGCTTTAAGAAAAACGGGATCAAGTATATCGATTACAAAGACGCAAACTTCCTTTTAAAGTTCGTTAACGACCAGGGTAAAGTATTACCCCGCCGTTTAACCGGTACTTCATTAAAGTTTCAGCGTAAAGTGGCACAGGCTGTTAAGCGTGCACGCCACATCGGTTTGCTTCCTTATGTAACAGATTCTTTAAAATAATCAGGAGGTTTAAACAATGGAAGTTATTTTAAAACAAGACGTAAAAAACCTCGGTGAAAAAGACGATATCGTTAATGTAAAACCAGGTTATGGCCGCAATTACTTAATCCCTAAGGGTTATGCACAGCAGGCCACTGAATCTGCCCGCAAAGTTTTAGCTGAAAACCTGAAACAGGCACAATTCAAACAAGAAAAGATCCGTAAAGATGCTGATGCTATTGCAGCCAAACTAGAAGGTGTAAAACTGACCATCGGCGCAAAAGCTGGCGAAACCGGTAAAATATTCGGTGCTATCAACACTATTCAAATTGCTGATGCTTTGAAAAAAGAAGGCTTTGATGTTGACCGCCGCCGTATCACTTTTGATGCAGAACCTAAAATGGTTGGTGAATACACCGCTAATTTGAACCTGCACAAAGAAGTGAAAGTAAAAGTTCCGTTTGAAGTAGTAGCGGAGTAATTTGATTTCGGAAGTCGGAATGCCGATTTCGGAAGTAAAAATATAAAAGGTGTTTAGTGAATACTAAGCACCTTTTTTGTTGGTCATGGTTTTTTTGAAGAAAAACAGGCGTGGCACGAAATATGTGTGTTAGAGTTATGTAACATTTTAACAGCAAAAAGATCAATAGATTGAAAACTTCGTTATAACTGATTTGGCGCTTATATTTAAACATTGCATCTATAATAAAATGAATATTAAAAAAACTTTACTTTTTGCCGCCATTTTGTTAATGGCAGCTTACAGCACAAAAGCACAAAATTATTTTAGAAATTCCAGGTCGCTGAAACTCGATGTCGGAATTAACTCAGGATTTTCAACAGGCCCGGTTGCAGACTACTTTCCGGCAGCGGGTGGACTTACGGTAGGGCTTGAAGTGCCTTTAAAACGGGCGCCTGTAAGTGTCCTGTTTTCAACCGGGTACACATTTTATGTATCCGATAGCGGATATGGTGTGGGCTATGATGATTACGGTTACGAATATGATACTTATTATGAAGGCGACATTGCCTCGTTTATTCCAATCCAGGCCGGTCTGAAGGTCTTCCCTGCCAGGCGCGTTTTCCTTGAAGGATTGGCAGGTGTTTCCTTCAATGTGAATAGTTACAGTTCTGATTATACCTACAAAACCAGCGCATTTATTTACTCGCTTGGCGCAGGCTACTCTTTTCCGGTGGGTTTCAGGGCGAGAAACTCAACCGATTTGAGCCTTTTCTATGAAAACCGTCCCGAACCGGGAGGTGGCTATAGCCAAGTGGGTTTGAAAGCTGTTTTCAGCTTCGCCCTTCATTAAGCATATTTCGCCAAACCATTAACCGCTTTTAATAAGAACTGCCATATTTCAGCCGCAAAAGCTTATCAGGAAAGGTTAAAAATTCTTTTATAAAGCCATGCTAACTAAGGCGTGGCTTTTTTATTTTTAGGCGATGAAAATTTACCGAAGCAACAAAGCTACCAACCATAGTAAAACCAGGCCTCAAAAGACCGGTGGATTATTTGGCGGCGGCTTGCTAAAGCTTATCCTTCGCATACTTAAGCTCGCTGTTATATTGTTCATAGGCATCTCTGTATTTTGGGTGATCCTTTACCGTTTCGTTAATCCACCTGTTACCTGGCTGATGATCACGCGGGGTTTTGAGCGTAAATCAGACGGTAAAGACTGGAAGATAGACAAGCAATGGATTGATTTTGATGATATTGCCGAACCAATGAAAAAGGCTGCCGTAGCTGCCGAGGACCAGAAATTTTTAGATCATTTCGGGTTCGATTTTAAGGCGATGGAACGGGCAATCGATAAAAATGCACATAGTCATAAACTAATTGGTGGCAGTACCATATCCCAGCAAACAGCCAAGAATGTTTTCCTGTGGCCGGGGCGATCCTATGTACGCAAAGCCTTTGAAGCCTATTTTACGCTGCTGATCGAGATATTCTGGAGCAAAAAACGCATTATGGAGGTTTATCTGAATGAAATTGAAATGGGCGATGGCATTTATGGCGTGGAAGCCGCATCACAAGCTTATTATCATAAATCAGCAAGTAATTTGACTACCTACCAGGCAGCTGCCATTGCCTCCATCTGGCCCGATCCGCTGAAATGGTCGCCTACAAACCCGGGGGATTACGTGCGGCACCGGCAATATTTGATCCGCAAAAATATGAGGAGGTTGGGGCCTTTGGATTTTTGACTTTGGTTGTAATGGTTGTATTGGTTGAAATGGTTGCGCCATTAATAAGAACCAATAACTACTATAACCAGTACAACTTTACCAACCCATCATTGATACTTCCAATTCCTTGATTTGCCCTCGGCTATCCACTCTAATGCCTGCTGCATCCGTTTCTCGCGGGTGGCATCTGATTTGGCATCTACAAACCATTCCAGGTATTCGAGCTTTTTTGATGGGCTGAAATTCACAAAATTTTCCAATGCCGATGTATTCGTTTCAAGCAATTTTCCAAAATCATCAGGCATCGGTATCTCAGCCTTGGGTACCGAAGGCTTTTTAGGTTCTTTTACTCCTGACTCATTCATCGCGATCACCTGGTGAACAAAACCGATCAATGCTTCGTCTGACGGCAGGTCTGCCAGGCTATTTATACGACCGAAACTTCCGGCTGACGCTTCGTCGTCACTGCCTTTAAGTAAACCTTGCGGGTCATTCAACCGCGAGGCTTTCCAGAATCCAAAAGCGCAATGCTGTTTAAAAGCAGCCATCATACATACCGGGCCTTTATAGTCAAAAAAGGGCATGCCCCATTTGATGGTCTCATTTATTAATGGCGAAGCCTTATGCACAACTTCACGGATGTGAATTAATACAGGTTTGGCAAAATCGGCTGATTTTTCAATAAATGCGTCTACACGCGGATCGAATTGTCCCATACCCGAAGTTACATTTTTTTGTTGATAGACTATGGTCGATGGATTATGGTTTTACAAATCGGCTATTGTCTATGGACTATCGACTATGGACAATATTAAACACTTTTGCCCAGCAGCTCATCCAGTGCTGTATTATGCCTGGCATGCAAAAACTCGGTAATAGTCATTTCTGCAAGTTTATGCTGATAGAATGGGTCTTCGGTGATGATCTTTTCCACTTCTTCTCTTGAACCGGCATTGGCTATCAAGATGCCACCTGAACGCGGAACCTTGCGGCCAGCTATGATGAACGTATTATTTTCAGTGTATTTTTTAAGATACGCAACGTGGGCGTCAATATGCTTGTCGATTTCTTCCAATGGAACGATATAATGAATATCAATGATGAACATGGTGCTGGTGATTGGTTAATTGAAGATTAGTTTTATTATATTATTTGTCATGTTGAACGTAGTGAAACATCTTATTCGCCATGCATCTTGAAGAAGATCCTTCGCTATGCTCAGGATGACAAAATCTAACTGGCCACTAATTCCCTGAACAACTGCTTATGCCAGCTATCTTTAAAAGGCACCTCCCATTTATTTTCAAGTTCGGTGAGGTTTTGCACCAGGTTATTGAACACAATGGTATCGGTATTGATCTTTTTGTTTTTCAGCATTTCTTCAAACTCATGACGTGGAGCCGATAGTACCTTTTCGCCCTCACGGTAAGCAAAATTAAACCGGTCGAACAAGCTGATACCGAATTGCTGCTCCAGCTTTTTCATAAAGTTAACCGACTTATCAATGGAACACCCGCTGGCGCCTGCCTGGCTTTCATCAACAATGAGTATCAAAAAGCGGTTATAACGTACTTCGGCTTTGGCTTTTAGCTGGTGGTTATGGGCAGTCCATTCGGCAGCAAAATCGTTTAGCTGACCGAGTAACTGTTTTGCCTGTTCATCGTATAATTCCTTATCCGATTGGTATATCCACACTCTTGATTGTTCAGAAAATTGCATTTACAAAAATATTCAATTTATTAACTTGGTTATTATAAAATGTTGTCATGGTAAAATCAATTCTTTCTAAAGCAAAAGAGAACCTGATTATCCTGTTGATCTTGTTTTCTGTAGCCTTTAGCTATGCTTTCCGTTCGGGAATGGGCGAAAAAGAATGGCTCGACTGGAGCAATAAATGCTTATCTGAGTCTTATGACCCGTCATCGGAAGCTAAATTGAAAAAGTGGGAATTTACCGTTACACCCGAGCATTTTATCCGCCTGCGTAAAACTTATCAACATGGCAAGCAGGAGTATTATTCCTTCCATCTGAACAAACTGGACAGTGTAAATTACCTGGGAGAAAGCACTGCCGGCGAATTACGTTTTAAAACCATTGCCGATGATATTATTGTACAAACCTATGATGACCCAAAAGGAGATATCGATTCCATGTCGACTGTTTTGGACATCCCGGTAAAGGACATGTCGGCTGGACGCGTTGACAGCCTGAAGGATGCCATCCGGTTCTTTAAAGAGAACAAATAATTGCAATTCACCAATTGTGCAGGTGTAAAAATAATGCGAAATTTAGAAGACAGTAAACACCCCATAATTGAATATTTCATATGGACATACAAGAACATATCAAAGCGTATATTTTCGGTCAGTCTGAGCCAAAACGCAGCGAAATGCAAACCTTACATGTGCGCATACTTCAGGCATTACCGGGATGTAAATTATGGTTCGAGGATGGTAAAAACGATGAAGGTAAAACTGTAAGCAATCCCAATATAGGCTATGGCTCTTACATCATAAAGTATGCTGATGGGAAAACCAGGGAATTTTTTCAAATTGGTTTGAGCGCAAACAAAACCGGGATATCTGTCTATGTCCTTGGTATCAAAGACAAGGCATACTTAGCCCAAACGTATGGAAAAGAATTAGGTAAGGCGAGAGTAACCGGCTATTGCATCAGGTTCAATCATCTAAAAGACATCAACATTGATACACTTGAAGATGCCATAAAATATGGGGTTGAGGCTACAAGTGAAAATTAAATTTCAAATGGATATACTACTCAAATTATAACCCGTTCGCCCTTGCGGTGATCTCGGCGATATCCAGCACCTGTATCTCCTGCTCTTTTTCAATATGTTTTACGCCATCGCGCAGCATGGTCATACAGAATGGGCAGGCTGCAGCTACAACCGTAGCCTTACTTTCCAGCACATCGGCCATGCGCTCTACATTGATATCTTTATTGCCTTTCTCAGGTTCTTTGAACATTTGCGCCCCCCCTGCCCCACAGCATAATCCGTTCGACTTGCATCGTTTCATTTCAACCAAATCGGCATCCAATATCTCCAGCGCTTTACGCGGAGCCTCGTAAACATTATTGCCGCGGCCTAAATAGCAAGGATCATGATAGGTGATCTTCTTTCCTTTAAAGCTTTCACCACCTTCGGCTTTTAACTTACCTTCATCTATCAATTGTTGTATCAGTTGTGAGTGGTGGATCACCTCATAAGTGCCGCCCAATCCGGGGTATTCATTTTTGATGGTATTAAAGCAATGCGGGCAGCCGGTCACTATTTTTTTGATATTGTAGCCATTCAGCACCTGGATATTCACCATCGCCTGCATCTGGAACAGGAACTCATTGCCGGCACGCTTAGCCGGGTCACCGGTGCAGCTTTCCTCGGTACCTAATACTGCAAAACTGATCCCCACGTGGTTCAGAATCTTACAAATATCGCGGGTGATACGCTGCGCACGCTCGTCAAAACTGCCTGCACAGCCTACCCAAAACAGTATTTCGGGTTCCTGGCCCTGTGCAGCCATTTCGGCCATGGTTGGGACTGTTATTTCGAATTTCGAATTTTCCATTTCGAATTTATCTTCTTAAATAATTAATACTGCTCCTGCCACTGCCGCTCACTCCCCTTTCCAATTAAACCTATCCGATTGGCTATACTTCCACGGCGCTCCGTTATTTTCTACGTTACCAAACATATTATTTAAACTGGCCGGAGCCTGTGATTCTTCCATCACAATATATCTTCGCATTTCGGTAATGATTTCCAGCGGATTAATGTTTACCGGGCAGGCCTCTACACAGGCATTGCAGGTGGTACAGGCCCATAGCTCTTCGCGGGTGATGTAATTATCCAGTAATGCTTTATCGTCTTTAAATTCCTTGCCGTGCTTATCCAGGTTATTGCCTATTTCGGTTACCCGGTCGCGCGTATCCATCATGATCTTGCGGGGTGATAACAGCTTGCCTGTCTGGTTAGCCGGGCAAACCGAAGTGCACCTGCCGCATTCGGTACAGGTATAAGCTTCCATCAGGTTTTTCCAACTAAGGTCGGTTACGTCCTTTGCACCAAAACGGGCCACCTCTGCAGTAAGTTCGGGCACAAATGACGGGTCGAGCATAGCCTTTACCTCATTGGTAACCGAAGCCATATTGGTAAATTTTCCTTTCGGATTTAGGTTGGAGTAATAGGTATTCGGGAACGCCAGCAGAATATGAAAATGCTTTGAATAAGGCAGATAATTCAAAAATGCCAGTATGCCGATGATGTGGAACCACCAGCAGCCACGTTCAACCATTTCTAATGAAAACTTACTATCTGGCAACAATGGTGCAATAAGCGAACTTATCGGGAATCCCATTGGGATGTTGTCAGTGTGAAAAAATAAAAGTCTATAATCGGCCGCATTCATGGTTAAAAAAGCGGTCATCAGCAATATCTCGATAATGAGGATATAATTGGCATCTGATTTTGGCCATGCGGTCATCTCTACGCCGCTGAAACGCTTTAAGTGGCCTATATTGCGCCGTATCAAAAAGGTAAAACAGGCTACCAGTACCAACACTGCCAGCACCTCAAACCCGCCTATCAGCATACCATATAAACCACCCAATACCTTTGAAAAAATGCGGTGCGAGCCAAATACGCCATCTATCAGTATTTCTAATACCTCAATATTGATGATCACAAAGCCCACATAAATAAAAAAATGCATTACGGCAGCAAAAGGGCGTTTCACCATTTTGGTTTGACCCAGGGCTATTTTAGCCATTGTTTTCCAACGCAATGCCGGATTGTCCGATCGGTCTGTATCCCTGCCCAGCAGGATATTGCGCCTTACCTTACCCACGTTTTTGCTGAACAAGTAAACGGCTGCTGCCAATATGATAATAAATAGGATCTGCCCAATCATTATGCGTGCATAGTAAATTTTCTCAAAGATAATTTTTATTTGGAATGTTGGTTATAAATGTTGGAATGGTTGCAGAGGTTGTAATTGTTCAAATTGGTACTGCGGCAGCTTTTTTCAAAAAAAGTTTCCATAAATAAAAAAACACGCTACATTTGCAGCCCCAACGGGTTGGTGCCATAGCTCAGTTGGTAGAGCAAAGGACTGAAAATCCTTGTGTCGCTGGTTCGATTCCAGCTGGCACCACAAAAAGCCTTCAGATTAAGTTCTGAGGGTTTTTTTGTTTATTAGTAAATGCCTTTATCATCTCAAAATGCAGTTTCTTTAATCTGTTAATTAATAAAATAGTTGTTTAGTGGTTTACTTTAAATTGAATTTGGCGCAGTTTTGGCGCAATTTCAATTCCACAATTTAGTGAATTCTCTCTAACTGAATGTTGATCTTCCATATTAATATGATTAGGTGAATAAATAATTATAAAGCGTTCACAGGCTTATGGCTGAATTAAATGCAAGGAGGAACGGAATAAATAGATAGTGCGGTTGCTACAGGAGGGTTTATGCCGTAGTTCCTTGTCATGTATTCAGACTCATGCCTAACTTTGCTGAAATGATTATGTAATCTCTCACCTCCCCATCACCACTATTCTAGTTTCTGATTATTCTATGTTATTTGTAACTACATAGGGTATTACAAAGATTTGGAATTTTTTAGAAATAGGAATTGATGCAAATATCCTTGCTTCTTAAAAGGTAACTCTTCTGATGCGTAGATAAGGCTTTTTACCCTTACTTCTTAAAGGGTAACTTGTTAAGCAAGCCTTGCGAGTCGTGTTCATTTATCACCATCGGGATGGTACGAAGGCAACTATTGGTACTATTTTTCCCGAACTGATAAGTGCCATTC
>JBEHXM010000133.1:0-12778 GCA_048498695.1 Bacteroidota bacterium | reverse complement strand
CTGATCAATGCCGGATTAGGAATTGATCAGTCTTGGAATGATCACTATTCCTTCGTATTTCGCGATCAGGTCATGAGGAATTTTTTCTTTCATTCCGCCAAAATCTTTCAAAACATTGGATGCACTGTGTATCCTTTCGGTTTGTTTATCGTCCTTAATACCTGTAGCCGATGTAAGTACAATAAAAAAGCTTAACAAAAGCGGAAGGCCTAAAAATTTCATCGTTTTCATGGGGTTATGTATTTATGAATATTATCTAAAGAACCCAAAAGGCGGATAGTTGTTTCAAAACACAACCTGCTAAAGCCGGCATTACAGATTTTTACAATTTACTGTTTCGGTATACGCACATTTTCATATCGCACATCTGCACATTCCCCTATCTTTGCCGAATGATAAAACCGAGTAAGCAGCAGGTATTTTCTATTCAGAATGATGAGCAATTTACTGACATCGCCCTCCAGGTTTTCCGCTTCCAGGCTCAAAACTGTACCGTTTACCGGGAATTTATCACCAATCTTAAAGTTGATCCTGAAGCTGTCACCAATATCACCCAAATACCATTTTTACCCATTAGTTTCTTCAAATCGCATGAGGTTTTGAGTGATACAGGCAAGGCACAAGCCACTTTTACCAGCTCAGGCACCACAGGTATGATCAATAGCCGGCACCTGGTGACAGACCTGAACTGGTACGAAGAAAGTTTCCGCCGCGCTTTTGAAATTTTTTATGGTGACATTAAAGAGTATTGTATTCTGGCTCTGCTGCCGTCCTATTTGGAAAGAGAAGGCTCTTCGCTTATATATATGGCTGAAGATTTGGTAGAACGGTCGGATAACCCTGATAGCGATTTCTATCTGTACAATCATGATGAACTGTTTCAACAATTAAAAAAACAGCAGCAAAATAAAAAACCAACCTTGTTAATAGGCGTCACTTTTGCCCTGCTTGATTTTGTGGAGCATTATCCCATTGATTTTCCTGAACTGGTCATAATGGAAACCGGTGGTATGAAAGGTCGCCGCAAGGAAATGATCCGTGAGGAATTGCATGAAACTTTATGTAAAGGGTTTGGGGTAAATGTCATTCATTCAGAGTACGGCATGACCGAGTTATTATCCCAGGCCTACTCAAAAGGCAGCGGCATATTTAATTGTCCACCCTGGATGAGGGTGATCACCCGTGACACCAACGATCCTATAAGCAATTTAAACAACGATAAAACCGGTGGCATCAATGTGATCGACCTGGCAAACATCAACTCATGCTCGTTTATAGCTACTCAAGATCTGGGCAAGGTTTATAATGATGGCTCATTTGAAGTATTGGGCCGCTTTGACAACTCCGATATCCGCGGTTGTAATTTACTCATCGCATAAAATATAGACACATAACTCAAATTGATTAGCGAATTCCACGAATTAAAAACCAGCAATTCGTGGAATTCGAAAAAATTAGTAAAAATTGGTGCTCATATATTTCTTATTTTTGCCCCGCATCAATATTGAAGAACAATGATCGAGAAATTTTTAAATGACCAGCAGGACCCGAAAGCCGTAGAGAAAGTGTATACCCGCCTGGTCGACCTGCTCACCACAGGTGAAGAAATTATATATATTGCTACCCAGAAAAAACCTTTGGTAAACCTGCTGCCCGATTGCGTGGCGCTGACCAATAAAAGGGTTTTGTTTTTCACCCCGGCAAACCTCGGCCTATCTATCAAATTTGTAGATTTTGTTTGGAAAGATATTGTTGATGTTTTTTCTAAAGAAGAAATAATCGGCGCAATTTTTAGTATCAGAAGCGTTAACGGTGCCGAAATGGGTGTCGACTACCTGCCTAAAGTCCAGGGCCGCAAACTATACCAATATGCACAGGAGCGTAAAGAAGCCGAACGTGAAGCCCGCCGCCTGCGCGATCTGGAAGAAAAGCGTGCTGAGTCCGGTTCTATAAATTTAGAAGCCAAAGCCGCTGCATCCCCTCAACCGACAGCGCCTGAACCAGAACCAATCGCAGCTGCGCAAACTGTTCATGTAGAGGCCCCAAAACCAGACGAGCTAACAGAAAAACTAAAGAGATTAAGAACGCTATTCGATAATGGCCTTATATCGCAGGAAGAGTATAATGCCAAGAAATTGGAGTTATTGAGTGATCTTTAATGAAATCTCCCTTACCGGGGAAGATTTAGAAGGACTGCGGGCTTACTCACCGATCAACCTGTTATCAAAAGTAAAGGGTGTAACACTTCTAAGCTTGATTTTTTGTGCAGCTATGTGAACGGGGTTAAGCACATAATTATACTCTTCACTGACAATGGCCGATGGAACTCTGAGCAGCAGCTTTTTCTTTTCCTGTAAAAAAACATTACCTAATTGCTTTAAAGCATCGATATCCTGGTGGTCTTGCCAGTTTTTGGGCAATAATGTTTCATTAATGCTCTCGTAATTGTCAGGGGTTTCAATTACAACCATACAGTATTCATTGGGGACATCTACAGGGGGCAAATGAACCAAAGCTTCTAAAACTGCAAGTGAGCGACTGGATGCTAAATAAATTGCAGATCTTCCTTCACTGTTCCATCTTCCACCGTATAAACGTGCGCCGGAGCCGCTCAGGTCGTTAGCATAAACACATCGTGTTAAACGGTAAAGCAGCATCAGGCAAAAATGCCGTGTTCAATACGGCCCAACTCTTTGAAAACCATATTGAACCCAAAAGAAGTATCCAGTAACGAAACAGGTGCCTCGCCTTTAAATATGTGGCTTGGAGTTTTCATCCAGGATTTGAATTTGTCCATCGAGCCAAAAACTTCCTCACCGCGGGTATATAAACGGGCAAGCTCAATGGCCTTCTCAGCGTATTCGGTTTTGATAATGGCATTATCATCATAACGCTGCAAAGTGCGCTCAGAAATATGCATGATATTGGCCAACTCCTGTATGGTAAGCGATATCTTTTTTGCTAATGATAAAAGGATTCGTTTGGGCAGGCCATCCCTCGTAAGCTGTAATATATCCTGATCACTTGAGAATTTTGATGGTTTAATACCACCCAATAAACTATAGAATGGATGAACAGGCGCCGTAGTAACATAAGCCATCATAGGCTCATTAACCATAGATACGGTACTTGTTTCTTTATATTTTTTCTGCGACATTTATCCAAAAATAAATACTTTTTGTCGCATTTACAAATTATTCCACAACAATTAAAAAATAATTCTTCTTCCCTTTTTGCACAACAAGGAATTTACTTCCGATTAATTGATCGTTGTTGTAAATATCATCAGGCGAACCTACTTTACCTTTATTAATTGCTACTCCGCCTCCCTGTATCATCTTTTTTGCCTCGCCTTTGGATGAGAATACTGTCGCTTTTGCTCCTAAAAGTTCAACCACATTGATACCGGCAGAAAGTTCATCTTTTGAAATTTTAAAGTTGGGAACGCCTTCAAATAAAGCCACAACTTCTTCTTCATTTAATTCATTCAAAAACTCGATGTCGGTGTTTCCAAACAAAAATTCGGATGATTTAATGGCCTTTTCATATTCTTTTTCTCCGTGAGTACGGATAGTGATATCCATTGCCAGGGCTTTTTGCAGAGCACGTAAATGAGGTGCTGCAGCGTGCTCTTCTTCTAATTTTTCAATAACCGCTTTATCAAACAGCGTAAATATCCTGATATATGCTTTGGCATCCTCGTCGCTTGTGTTTAGCCAAAATTGGTAAAACTTGTAAGGCGACGTTTTTCCCGGATCAAGCCAGATATTTCCACCCTCTGTTTTGCCAAACTTGGTGCCGTCCGATTTTTTGATCAGTTGCGTCGTTAAGGCATAAGCCTCGCCAGCATCTTTACGACGTATCAGTTCGGTACCGGTAACAATATTACCCCATTGATCGGAACCACCCATTTGCAAAACGCAGTTGTTGTGTTTCCACAGATAGTAAAAATCATATCCCTGCACTAGCTGGTAAGTAAATTCTGTGAAAGACATACCTGTATCACCGCCAATGCGGTTCTTTACAGAGTCCTTGGCCATCATATAATTCACGGTGATATGCTTACCTACATCCCGGATGAAGTTCAAAAAGGTATAGTCCTTAAACCAATCATAATTATTAACCATCTGGGCACTATTAGCACCGCTGTTAAAATCAAGAAACTTCTCCAGTTGTTTCTGAATGCCAGCAAGATTGTGCTGCAAAACATCTTCTGACAATAAATTACGCTCTGCTGATTTGCCCGAGGGATCGCCTACCATACCCGTAGCTCCGCCCACTAGAGCAAACGGCTTGTGCCCGGCGCGTTGAAAATGGATCAGCGTCATGATCTGGGCCAGGCTGCCCACATGAAGCGAGTCGGCAGTTGGGTCAAACCCGATATAGCCGGATGCCATACCTTTATTCAATAATTCTTCGGTTCCGGGCATAATATCATGCAACATGCCTCGCCAGCGTAGTTCTTCAACAAAATTCATCGTAAGTATTAAAGCTGCAAAGATAGCAGAATAGCCGAAAATCCATTTTTTAACCTTTGTTTAAACAATAGTCAAATAAATTGCTTATTTTAAGCAATATTAATTTTCGTAAGAGTGAATATTTATGAATTTTCTATCGCATTACTATTTCGACAGGCATACCACCAACTGTTACCACACGCTGGGTACGGTACTACCCGATCTATTGAAAAATGCAGACAAAAACATCATAATTCATCCCGAAAAACTTCAGCATCCCGATAAAAACATCAACGATATAATTTTAGGGTGGCAAAAGCACCTGGAGGTCGATCGTTTTTTCCACTCATCTGGATTTTTCACCACCCGTTCTCATGCACTAAAAAACCTGCTGGCTCCTGCCATAGAAGGCTCGCCGGTAAAACCTTTTTTCTTAGGGCATATTGCTTTGGAGATCATACTCGATAACCTTCTCATCACAACCGGCAAGATCTCAACGAATGATTTCTACAACCATTTAGGTTCGTGCGACAACGGGGTTATAAAGGAATTTCTCAGTTTCTCAGGCCTGAAAGAAACCGATCGCTTCTTTAAGTTTTTCGATGAGTTCAAGCGTAGCCGTTATCTGGAAACTTACGCTCAAAACGACAAAGTAACCTATGCACTAAAACGCATCTGTATGCGGGTTTGGAAAGACCCTTTTACACCCGAACAGGAAGAAAAAATAACTTCCCTGGTAACAGCTTACCGCAACGCCATGCTGGTAGATTTTATGTCGATATTTGACTATATCTCAGAATTACTCACCCAGCCTTCCAGATAAGTGGCTTTTTTTTGAATAAAAACCCCTAAAAACCAGCATTTAAGAGTAAAATATTTTTTATTACTCAAAAATATATACCTACCTTTGCAGTCCCAATTAACAAGTTGGGAAAAGGAGAAAATTTATTTTGGCAAAAAAACAAGAAGCAGAAAAAGAATTAAAAGCAAAGGAAGCTGAGCTCGATGTAGTTACGGCAACCGCAGAAAAAGAAACCATTGAATCAGAAGCTGATTCATTGTCGATCGAAGAGATCAAATCAAAAATCACATCATCAAACGAGGATTTCGATTGGGATGCTGACGACAAAAAATTTGGCAATTACAATGATGCCGAGCGTGAAAAACTAGAGAAATTGTATGACGGAACATTCAGTTCTATCAACAAAGGCGAAATTATCACCGGTACAGTTGTGAATGTTAACAGTAAAGACGTAGTACTGAACATCGGTTTCAAATCTGATGGTTTAGTTTCTCTGTCTGAATTCCGTGATACACCAGATCTGAAGATCGGTGATACCGTTGAAGTTTTTGTTGAATCGCAGGAAGACGCTAACGGTCAGTTGGTACTTTCACGCAAACGTGCAAAAACACAGAAATCATGGGAAAGAATTAATTCCGCATTGGATAATGACGAGATCATCACTGGCTTTGTGAAGAGCAGAACCAAAGGTGGTTTGATCGTAGATATAATGGGCGTTGAAGCCTTTTTACCAGGCTCACAAATCGACATTAAACCTATCAGGGATTATGACGTGTATGTGGGCAAAACAATGGAATTCAAAGTTGTTAAGATCAACCACGAGTTTAAAAACGTAGTGGTATCGCACAAAGTGCTGATCGAAGACGACCTGGAAAACCAGAAAACAGAAATTGTGGCCAAATTGGAAAAAGGCCAGGTATTGGAAGGTACCGTTAAAAACATTACCGACTTCGGTGTATTTATCGATTTGGGTGGTGTTGACGGCTTACTGCACATTACCGATATTTCATGGGGACGTATCGAGCATCCGAGAGAAGTATTGGCACTTGATCAGAAGATCAACGTGGTTGTACTTGACTTTGATGACGAGAAAAAACGTATCGCCCTTGGCTTAAAACAATTAACCCCACATCCTTGGCAGTCGCTTGACGAAGGCATTGTTGTAGGTTCAAAGGTTAAAGGCAAAATTGTTACTGTTGCTGATTATGGTGCATTCTTAGAGATCATCCCTGGTGTTGAAGGTTTGATCCACGTATCAGAAATGTCATGGTCACAAAACTTGCGCAATCCTCAGGAATTCCTGAAAGTTGGCGATGAGGTAGAAGCCCAAGTATTGACATTAGACCGTGAAGAACGTAAAATGTCATTAGGTATTAAACAATTGACACCTGATCCATGGCAGCATGCTGCTGAGAAATATGCCATCGGCACTACTCACGTAGCTACTGTTAAAAACATGACCAACTTCGGTGTGTTTGTTGAACTGGAAGACGGTATTGACGGATTGATCCACATCTCTGACCTTTCATGGTCTAAAAAAGTAAACCACCCTAACGAATTCACTAAAGTTGGTGAAAAACTGAATGTGGTTGTGCTTGAACTGGATGTTGAGAACCGCAAGCTGAGCTTAGGTCACAAACAACTGGAAGAAAACCCATGGGATACTTTTGAAACCATCTTCACTATCGACTCGATACATGAAGGTACCGTATTAAAAGTTACCGATAAAGGTGCTATAGTTGCTTTACCTTATGGTGTTGAAGGCTTTGCACCGGTTAAACACATCGTTAAGGAAGATGGCAAGAGCTTAAAAGCTGATGAAGTTGCTGAATTCAAGATCATTGAATTTAACAAGGAAAACAAACGTATCGTTATTTCACACTCACGTATTTGGGAAGAAGCCCGCGCTGATGCCCGCGTACAGGAATTTGAAACCCGTAAAAAAGAAGCGAAAGCTGCTAACACTGCGGTGAAAAAAGTGAAAGATTCGGTTGAAAAATCAACTTTAGGTGATCTGAGCGTATTAGCCCAACTGAAAGAACAGATGGAAGGCGCTGAGAACAAAGCCAAAAAAGTTAAAAAATCTGAAGAAGAAGCTAAATAAGCTTTAAATAAATTTAAATCCTTTAAGCCCTTCCGGTTAGCCGGGAGGGTTTTTTTGTTTAGTATATTGGTACTACATTTGCGCCATGAAAAATCCAACACCCGAAGAACGTACCACCAAAAGTTTTGCCTTCATGATCATCATTGCGCTGATCATAACCTCGCTCATGCGCGGCGTGAATACCCGGTTTGATGTGCCGCATGTACTTTATGTTGCAGGAGCTATTATCTGCGGATTAGTTGGACTGATCAGCTATATCGGTTTTATTTATACCAAAATGTTTGTTCAAAAGAATTCCTCACAAACAGGGACCGATATGCTCAAGATCATCATATTAGGGGTAATGGTATATTTTACGGTGTCTTTCTCTGTCAGCGTTATCGTGAATTTGTAGCGAAACACTTTCTATTTCCTGTCATTCTGTGTTTGTATAGTATGACAATTATTTTAGTACCGGAAATTTCGCCGTATCAAAAATACTTTTCTCGGCTGTCATCTTTTCTACGTCCTGCCATTTGCGCGGTGCATCTACAGATAAAATGGTGCATTTGTCTTTGCCGATCACCACATCGTCCTCAATACGGACCCCAATATCCCACCATTTTTTATCGCAGGGGCTTCCTGCCGGGATGTAAATGCCGGGCTCCACAGTGATCACCATATTCTCTTTCAGGTTGATGCCGTAGCCGCCTTTGTCATGCACATCCAGCCCCATGTGATGTGAAACACCGTGCGGGTAATACTTCTTTACCTCACCCGCTTCTTTAATGATGCCCAATTTTATAAGCCCGCTGGCCAGCACTTCCTGTGTTCTTTCTTCTAATTTGTTGTACGGAACACCATCCCTGCATAATTTAAACACCTCTTCCTGGGCATCATAAACTAACTGGTAAATTGCTTTTTGGTCTTCGGTAAACTTGCCGTTAGCCGGTACAGTACGTGTCACGTCGGCTGAGTAGCCATGATATTCGGAACCTACATCCATCAATACCAGCTGATTTTTGATATCAGTCACATTGTTTTCTTCGTAATGCAGTATACAGCCATTGGCGCCTGCACCTACTATCGGTGGATATCCCTCATCCTCAGCGCCATTTTTTTGATGCACATACTCAAATATACCCTGCAATTCCCTTTCAGACATACCCGGTTTTATTGCACGCATCACTTCTGCATGGGCCTGTGCTGATATTTCCACTGTCTTTTTAAGCAGGTCCAATTCTTCAGCTGTCTTTACTCCCCGTAAAGTGTTTATATCATCACTGTATTGAACCAAACCACCAAATTGTGCATTAAATCTGGTCTTCATTTCGGCAAGCCCTACTGAATCCGGCTTAGCAATCAATCCCTGTAAAATTTCATTATTCTTAAAAGCAGGCTGTTCAAATTTGGGTTTAAAATAGGCCATTATACGGTTAAGGTTTTTTGGCGTACCCCGCTGAACGATCATACTTACCGTACTCAAAACTTCCTGGTCCATATTAGGCACACTAGCTTTTTGTTTAAAGGCATCATACAATGGTTTCATATTACCCTGGTCGGTTGGTACTCCATCGTAAAGTATACTGCTGAACTTTTTCATGTCGACAGGAAAATTCGCAAACTCTTCGCTGTTATAAACCTTAGCAAAACCCAATTTGGCTTTCACGCCCTCTACTCCCAACCTTCTGCCGGTCCACGACTCCTGCAGAGGGTCGCGCTTTTGCGAAAAGAAAACTTCATTATAATCGCCATCAGTACCATGCTGCATGTCCTTAAATATCAACAACACAGCGCTTGTCTCCTTGTATCCCGAAAAGTAATAGAGATCAGGACTTGGGTGATAAGCATAATTTACGTCCTCAGAAAATACACGCTCCGGGTAAGCAAATATGACTGCCACAGAATTAGCCGGCATTAATTTTCGTAACGCCTCACGCCTTCCGGCATGGAATTCTTTGGTCAAATAATCCTTAGGTAAATTAGTATCTGCGGTCGTTTGCTGCGAAAAGCTCTGCAAAGCTGTACAGCAGCTTATTGCTGTAATTAAGAAAGTCTTGTATATAAATTTCATGGTTAAGTGATGAGTAACAGTCAATTAATAATTAAAGATATTGAAAATATTATGTCTGAAATGAACCGGGATTATAAAAGTGATTTTACCATATACCCAATTAGTCACAATCCCCAATTAACTAATCTGCATCACCCAGCTAATCTCTAATCTCCAATTACTAATCTCTAGCACCCAACTAATCTCTAATCTCCAATTAACTAATCTCTATTTCCCAACTAATTATTACCTTTGCCCAAATACAACCAAAGATGCAAAACCCTACGCTGCTCGACGGTCAGAAATTTCAGATAACCATACAGCGTCTATGTCGTCAGTTAATTGAAAATCACGACGATTTTTCTAATTCAGTATTGATAGGCATCCAACCGCGTGGCATTTACCTTGCCAAACGTGTGGCTGAAGAGCTGCGAAAAATATTGCCGGGCAAAACTATACAACAGGGCGACCTGGATATTACTTTTTACCGCGATGATTTCCGCCGCCGTGAGCAATTGATGCCCAATCAGACTAAAATTGATTTTATAATTGAAGGCAAAAAAGTGATCATGATGGATGATGTTCTTTGGACAGGCCGTACCATCCGCGCAGCAATGGATGCCATGCTTGCTTTTGGCAGACCTGAGAAGATAGAATTACTGACACTGGTTGATCGCCGTTATTCGAGGCATATACCGGTAGCGGCTGATTATGTAGGGATCGAGGTAGACTCTATTGCATCACAAAAAGTAGTGGTAAGCTGGAAAGAAACAGATGGCGAGGACAAAATAGTGCTGCTTTCAGAGGTGGCAAATTAAATAAATTCGAAATTGGACATTCGAAATCCGAAATAAAATATGGGACTAAGCACAAGGCACTTACTAGGCATAAAAGATTTGAACCGCGCAGACATTGAACTGATATTCGAAACTGCCGACACTTTTAAATCAGTTTTAAACCGTCCTATCAAAAAAGTCCCTTCTTTGCGTGATGTTACCATAGCCAATATTTTCTTTGAAAACTCTACCCGTACCCGCCTTTCATTTGAATTGGCTGAAAAAAGGTTATCCGCTGACGTGGTGAATTTTGCGGCATCTTCATCTTCGGTAAGTAAAGGTGAAACACTGATCGATACCGTAAATAACATCCTGGCCATGAAGGTAGATATGGTGGTGATGCGTCACCCCTACGCCGGCGCAGGTATATTCCTGTCTAAACATGTAAAGGCACAGATCGTAAACGCAGGCGATGGTGCACACGAACACCCTACACAGGCTTTGCTGGATGCATTTTCTATTCGCGAAAAATACGGCACAGTAGAAGGTAAAAAAATTGCTATTGTAGGCGATATTCTCCACTCAAGGGTTGCCCTTTCAAACATCCTTTGCCTTAAACAATTAGGTGCCGAAGTAATGGTTTGCGGGCCGACCACGCTGATACCAAAATACATTGGAGCACTTGGAGTAAAGGTTGAACATGACCTGCTTAAAGCATTGAACTGGTGCGATGTAGCAAACATGCTTCGCATCCAATTAGAGCGCCAGGATATCAAATATTTCCCATCTCTGCGCGAATATAGTATGCTTTACGGCTTGAACAAACAGATACTCGATTCACTTGATAAAGAGATCACGGTGATGCACCCCGGCCCTATCAACCGCGGAGTGGAAATCACCAGCGATGTAGCCGACAGCAAGCAATCCATCATACTGGACCAGGTAGAAAATGGCGTAGCCATCCGCATGGCAGTATTATACCTCCTGGCAGGGCAAACACAATAATGGCTCATTAGTTCAGTTGTTTATTAGTTCATTGGTATTAAAATGACTATGAAAGCTATTCTCATTACTGCTATTTTGGGAGTTTTAGGAATTTATTCTAATTCCGTATTTGCCCAAAGCTTGCAACAGCGCAAAAATGATTCTGTATTTACACTGGTTTATAAATATTTTAATGAGCATCAGGCTGAATCAATTTATTCACTGGCAGGCGAGCAATTCAGGAAACAGTTAAGTCCCGAATCATTTAAACAGGTAGCCGAAAGACAGCTTTTTCCATTGGGGCCGATCAGGCAGTCGTCGCTGATAAGTTTTGTGAACAACAAAATGAGCACCTATAAACTGGAATTTGATTCCGGCAACCTGCAATTACTTATGACACTGGATAAGCAGGATAAACTGGAGCTTTTCCTTTTTAAACCTTATCAACCGGAAGCACCTGATAAACTGAAACCGGTGCACACATCTAATCTGATGCATACGCTGACCGATAAAAAAGTGGATTCAGCAGCGAGAAACTATATACAGAAAGCAAACACTGTTGGCCTAAGTATTGGTATTATCAAAAACGGTGTGTTACGCACTTTCAATTATGGTGAAACAGCTATTGGTAGTAACCAAATGCCAGATGTCAACAGCCTGTTCGAGATCGGCTCTATTACTAAAACATTTACTGCCACACTTTTGGCTTATTATGTGAACGAGGGCAAATTAAAACTGACCGATCCCATTACTAAATACCTGCCCGACTCAGTAGCTGCAAATAAAGAGTTGAAAGCCATCACGCTGGTTACCTTGAGTAATCATACCTCCGGCCTGCCCAGGTTACCCGATAATTTTGAATATCATTCCGCCGATCCGCTCGACCCTTATAGGGATTACACCAAACAATACCTGTTTTCTTATTTAAAAACCTGTAAGCCTGCTACCAAACCCGGTGAAACTTATGCTTATTCAAATTTGGCGGTCGGCTTATTGGGCACTATTTTAGAACGGGTAAGCGGGAAGTCATTTGAGCAAATGGTGGAGGAGATCATTTGCCAGCCATTGGGTATGCAGAGCACGGTACAGCAGCTTAGCCCGGAACTTAAACAACGCTTTGTAACTGTTTATAACGAAGAAGGCAAAGTAACACCCGCCTGGAGTTTCAGCGCGCTTGCGCCCTGTGGAGCATTAAAATCTACCGTAAATGACCTGCTGATCTACATCAAAGCCAACATCGTAAAAAACGATACCAAACTCTCCAAAGCATTTGAGCTAACCCACAAAATTACCTTTAATAAAGATGCCAAACTGGGATTAGCATGGCATATTATCGTGGTGAATGGCGTTGAGTATTATTTTCATAACGGCGGCACGTATGGCTGTAGCAGTTACATGGCATTTAATGCCGAAAAGGATATAGCGGTAGTGGTGCTATCCAACTCAGGATTAAGCACAGATGAATTAGGAACCGAATTATTGAAAAAATTACAATAATCACTTAGTTAACATAATCCCTCTAATCTCTAATCTCTAATCTCTAATCTCTAATCTCTAATCTCTAATCTCTAATCTCTAATCTCTAATCTCTAATCTCTAATCTCTAATCTCTAATCTCTAATC
>JBEHXM010000132.1:0-12974 GCA_048498695.1 Bacteroidota bacterium | reverse complement strand
ATCATTGATCCCCGACGATTGGATAAAAGGGGGGTGGCAGGAAAAGCCGGATGAAGTTCGCTCTGTGTATGCTCAATTTTTGGAAACCCGCATAGCAGCATCTGCTATATTTGTAAAGGAGGCCCACGATGCAAGAGCATAATTTATTTGAATATGCCGTTATACGCGTGGTACCGCAAGTAGAGCGCGAGGAGTTCCTGAATGTTGGGGTGATACTTTATTGTCCTAAACTCAAATTTCTGCAATGTTTATGTGCTGTTGATAAAGATCGCCTTTGCTCATTTTCAAGCCGGATAGACATCGGGGAGATAAAAGAACACCTGCATTCCTACGCCGAAATATGTCGCGGCAGCAAAGATGGCGGTCCGATAGCTCAGTTAGATATGCCCTCACGCTTCAGATGGCTTACGGCAACCCGAAGCACGGTAGTGCAGAGTTCAAAGGTGCATCCGGGTTTATGTATAGATGCTGCTGAAACGCTTGAGAAATTATACAACCAGTTGGTGCTTTAATATACCGCCCATTCAAGCGTCCACGCTTGAATGATAATCAATGCAAGCGTCTTCGTTTGCGTTAAACCAATTATGAAAATATTTATGAATTATTCATAAGCGTCGACGCTTATATAAGTGTTTTGTTCAAGCTTGGACGCTTGAACAGACGGTAAATTCTTATTTTAGATTAATTTTATAATTGCATTTATAGCTCTTAGGTGAAGAACAAGCAAATTATCATTTACGGTATTTCCTTAGCTGTTTTAATATTTCTTTTAAAATGGATCGAGACCCGCTTTATCATTGTCGATAATCAGTTGGAAATTTACGCTGGTATCATTGCTATTGTTTTTACGGCACTTGGAATTTGGCTTGCCCTGAAGCTTAGAAAACCCAAAGTGCATACCGTAGTGGTAGAAAAAGAAATTTTTACAGCCAGGACGGATTTTTCTGTTAACTACAATGAAGTAAGCAGGCTCAACCTAAGCAAACGCGAGCTGGAAGTTCTACAATTGATAGCTGATGGATTAAGCAACCAGGAAATTGCTTCCCAATTATTTGTATCTTTAAATACGGTTAAGACACATTCGGCACAGATATTTGAAAAGATGGAAGTGAAACGCCGGACCCAGGCTGTTGACCTGGCCAAACGATTGAGCATCATACCTTAGGTACTCATACTTTAGTACGAAATAGTCGACTTTAATCAAAATCACCCTAAAGTATGACCTTGAATAATTCCCTGTTCACCAATTTTGAATAAACAAAACAAAACGAACATGAAAAAGACAATTATTATTTGCGGATTGATAGGAGGTTTGATCGTTACCTGGTGGATGATAGCTGCCATGGCCGGACTTTTAAACCCCTATTTTGAGAACGGCATGGTGTTGGGCTATACCACTATGCTGGTAGCTTTCTCGCTCATATTTGTAGCTGTAAAAAACTCAAGGGATAAATACAACGGCGGCTTTATTTCTTTCGGCAAGGCGCTGAAGATCGGGTTACTCATCACGCTGGTGGCTTCAACTATTTATGTGCTGGTATGGCTGATCGATTATTATTATTTCATCCCCGATTTCTTTGACAAATATGCCGCGCACATGCTTGCCAAAATGAAAGCATCCGGGGCGAGTGTTGCCGAAATGCAACAGCAGGCAACCACAATAAAGGGCTATACCGAAATGTACAAGAACCCGCTGTTCAATGCTATGTTTACTTATTTGGAAATACTGCCTGTCGGGATCATTGTATCATTGCTGGCGGCTGTCATCCTGAAACGTAAACCTAATGCGGGTAAAATAACGGAGGCCAACGCCGTCAGTTTATAAAAAACTGCTGACTGTTAATCCTGCCGTCCTTTACTTTGTAAACGCAAAGTTCATCAATAGTCCTGCGTTCCAACCCGGTGATGGTAAAATCCATTGTAAGGTTTACTGCAAAGTGGTTGCCCGCGACAAGCGGTTCGGATACATTTATCTGGTGGATAGTGGTGCGGGACAGAAAACTTTCTTCCCGCTCCACTAATACCTGTAACCCTTTTAATTCCTGCTGGTCGGTATCCAACGGGTCTATACTTTCGGCATCGTCAGCATATAACTGTACGTAAGCTTCAATGAATTTTTTTTCGCTTACCAATTCGGTTAAACGGTTTGCTATTTCATGAATGGTATACATAGGCGAATAAATTTATCCGGCAAATTTATACTTTTAAAGTATTAGTTAAATTCGATTTATGAAATGTGACATAAGAAATAACTAATAAGGCCAGAAAAATAACCGGCATGATACGGTAATTAACAGGATCGCCGGAGGCTGTATGCGCTATAAATGCGGAGATGAATGTAATGACAAAGCCGGCATACACCCATTCCTTAACTCTTGCGGCAACAGGCAACATCAATAATATAGCACCAAGCAATTTTGCAATGGCAAGCTCAACCCTGAAATAATCAGGATATCCCAAGTGTTTGAAAGCCTGTACCATTTCGTTTTTGGTTAAATAGGAATAAGTAGAGAACACCATCATTAATGCAACTATCGCTGTGGTAACCCAGTAGGTAATTTTAATTGTTTTCATTTTTCTTTTTTTTAATGCGGCAAAACTATATACATTTGCTTATAAAAAGTTAGTAGTATACAAAAGGTTAGTAGTAACCTTTCAGTTAGTCGATTCATAAAATGGAAACAAACTGCACAAAACCGCTTCACTCCGAGGAAGCCTGCACCAAATCCTTAATTGCATTAGGAGATGCGCTTTATGCTATTGGCGGCAAATGGAAACTGCGTGTGATTATCGCCCTGAGAAGCGGTAATAAGCGTTTTAATGAACTACAGCGTACCATACCCGGTATTTCGGCCAGGGTGCTATCGCACGAATTGAAGGAGCTGGAGATGAATGGTTTTCTAAAACGCAACGTATTTACGCAAACACCTGTGATAGTTGAGTA
Source organism: Bacteroidota bacterium (assembly GCA_048498695.1). Lineage (GTDB taxonomy): Bacteria > Bacteroidota > Bacteroidia > Sphingobacteriales > Sphingobacteriaceae > Mucilaginibacter. The sequence goes on along the minus strand of JBEHXM010000132.1, from coordinate 10,030 downwards.
TGAATTAACAGGTTACAGTGATACACTTGATAACGTGTTGAATGCATTAAGCGAATGGGGTATTATGCACAGAGAAAAAATAAAAAACGAACGATAAATCAACTAAATTGGCTATCGTATTTAATCTCAACAATAAATGAAAAAATTAGCAGGCAAAACAGCAGTTATAACAGGCGGTAACAGCGGGATAGGCCTGGCTGCCGCACATGAGTTTGTTGCACAGGGCGCGAAAGTGATCATTACAGGGCGCAGCGAAAAAGCGATTAACGAAGCCGTTGCTCAATTGGGCACTAACGCATCCGGCATCATTTCTGATGCAGCTGATATGCAGCAAGTAAGACAGTTAAACCAGCAGGTAAAAGCTATTACGGCAAGCATAGATATTATTTTTATCAATGCTGGAATAGGAAAATTCAATTCCATTGAAAACATGACCGAGGAAATGTTTGATGAGATCATGGATGTCAACTTTAAAGGTTCTTATTTCGCACTTCAGCAATTATTGCCATTGGTAAACGATGGCGGTTCTATTATTCTGAACGCTTCCATTAATGCACATATCGGAATGAACGGTGCAAGTGTATACTCAGCCAGCAAGGCGGCCATACTTTCGCTGGCCAAAAATTTATCGTCCGAATTGTTGCCAAGGAAAATAAGGGTGAACGCCATAAGTCCCGGTCCGGTGGGCACACCATTGCATAGCGCGGAAAAGCTGGGAATAAATAACGACCAGTTGAAAAAGATGGATGAGGACACCGTGAACCAGGTACCGATCGGCCGGTATGGAACGGTAGAGGAGATCGCTAAAATAGTGGCGTTCTTTGCCTCAGATGATTCCTCTTTTATACTGGGGGCCGAATTACTGGCAGATGGCGGTATGGCTACTTTGTAAAACTAATAACCCGTTGTATTTATTGAAATTGCAGCAGGTGTAATTTTTCCCATATAAATGGTGACAGCGTTTTGTTGGTAACTAAAAAAATTAAATAGCTGATTGTTAATGTGTTACATGTGTCGCGGGGTGTAGCACCTGTAGCGAACGCGACACTTATTTGTTGATCCGTGTGCCAGTATATCTTCCCTGTAGTCCAGTCTATTTGTTAATTCTTGTTAAATTGTGTTAAATACTTGTTAATCAGTACGGAGAGGACTTTTTTGCTATTTGTAATCATTTACATTTGGATATCAAAACCACGATCTTATGCTGAAAAACTATCTGAAAATTGCCTGGAGAAACCTGCTTCGCCACAAAGCTTTTTCCCTGATCAATATCGGCGGGTTATCCATTGGTATTGCAGCCTGTTTGCTGATCTCATTATATGTTGATTTTGAATTAAGCTATGATGCTTACAACATCAAAAAAGACCGGATCGTTCGCGTTACTAATATGGTGCGCACACCCGAAAGTGACAATGTGACCGTCGCAGTGGCGCCTGTAATGTTAGCCACAGCTTTGAGGCAGAATTATCCAGAGGTAGAAACGGCCGTACGGTTTGAGCCTGATGAGGCAGTCGTCAAAGTAAACGATCAGTTGTTTAATGAAAAAAATGTATACAAAACTGACGCCAATGTATTTGATGTGTTTACCTGGAAATTTATTGAAGGAAAGCCTTCGGATGCGCTGAAAGACCCGCATAACGTAGTGGTTACCGCATCAATGGCAAAAAAATATTTCGGTAATAATGATGCGCTTGGTAAAACTATAATCTGCAATAAAATACCCTGCAAAGTTTCAGCAGTGATCGCCGATCTGCCGGAAAATTCTGATATGAAAATAGACATTTTGCTGCCCGGTGATTTTTCAAAAGTGAATACCTGGGAGGCGTTTGATTTTTCAGATTATACATTTGTGCTTTTCAGGCAAAAACCTGATCTGGCAGTGTTTGCGCAAAAGCTGGCTGCGATATCTAAAAATTACATCCAGCCCGCATTGAATAAAGCAGGGGCAGTAAAGTACTCGCTGCAATTTCATATTGAACCTTTAAAGGATGTGCATTTTGTTTCAGGAAACATGGGCGATACACCAAAAGGCGACAAACAGATGGTCTACATTTTTTCTGTTTTGGCGGTCGTTATCCTGGTCATCGCCCTATTGAATTATATTAACCTTTCAACAGCACGCGCTACCGAAAGGGCAAAAGAAGTTGGTGTGCGTAAGGTAAACGGCGCGCTGCAATCCAGCCTGATCAGGCAGTTCCTGTTCGAGTCCTTTTTTGTAACGCTGATAGCCCTGGTTATCGCCATCGGTCTGATGTTTATTATGCTGCCATTTTTAAACAGCATACTGCAATTAAAGATATGGCCATCATGGTCAAATTACAGTTTCTGGATTATTTGTGCCGTCGTTTTAGCTTCATCCTTATTGACAGGACTTTACCCGGCGTTTGTATTATCTTCCTTTCAGCCTGCTACTGCGTTAAAAGCCAACTTTAAACATGCTACTAAAGGACTTACTTTACGCAAAACCATTACGGTTACCCAGTTTGTTGCGGCAACGGTAATGATAGCAGGGGCATTTATCATGAACAGGCAGATCAATTTTATCCGGCATAAATCGCTTGGATATAACCAAAACCAGGTGTTAAACATTGGTCTGCCTGATGACTCAGTTGCATTGCTGCGGGTAAATCCGTTTAATGAAGCCCTGAGACAATTGAGCCAGGTTAAAGGCATAGCCGTGCAAACCGGTCTTTCAGCGCAAAATGATGGTGTGACCCCCAAAGCGACCACGTTTTTTAAATCCAATGGCAATAAAAGGGAGCTGGTGTCAAATTATTTCTCTATCGACGAAAAGTTTATCCCCTTGCTGAATATGAAACTACTGGCAGGCAGAAACCTGTCTGATAATATATCGTCCGATAAAAAAGAAGGATTTATTGTGAACGAAGCATTCGTACAACAGGCGGGTTGGAAAAACCCGATAGGCCAGGATATGGAAGGGTTTGATCATAAAGGGCATGTGATTGGTGTGGTTAAGAATTTTAATTATTCATCTATGCATAATCCCATAGCGCCGTTGATCATGATCTATAGGACCATGAAGCCTGTTTCTATCCTGGTGAAGATCAACCCCAACAACCTGGATATAGTTAAAACCACCTGGCACAGTTATTTCCCGGATGTGCCTTTTAGCTATAGCTTCCTGGACGATGCCTTTAACACCACTTATCAAAAAGATATTACCAGTATTAAGCTGTTTAACTACTTCACTATCCTTTCTATATTGATAGCCTGTTTGGGCCTGTATGGTTTGGCTTACCTGGTAGCTACGCAGCGTACTAAAGAGATAGGAATACGCAAGGTATTAGGAGCAGCGATCAGCCAATTGCTGATATTACTCGGCAAGGATTTTATAAAGCTGATAGCACTCGCAGCTGTTTTAGCTATCCCGGTAACCTGGTTGATCATGAATAAATGGCTGACATCCTATGCTTACCATATTTCCATCAACTGGTGGTTGTTGCTGATGCCGGTATTTGCCATCCTGCTGATTTCGGTATTAGTGATCAGTTATCAAACCATTAAAGTGGCGGTAACCAACCCGGTTAAAAGTTTAAAGAGCGAATAACCAACCTTCCTAATTCATAATTAAAACTTACGGAGTTTTTTAACTTCGTAAGTTTCTGGTTTGGATTTGACAAATGGAATTTCATATATTTGCCACCTCAACCAAAGCGTCATGATAGTAGCAATGGTCCGCAAAAGGTTCTAAACCTGGACAACACTTCAATTTGTTTTCTTATCAGCACTTCTGCTGAAGGAATTTACTTTTAATTATTTACTACTTTTTTCATGACAACAACACAAACAGCTACCACGGGTAAGCTATCCAGAATATTTACACTCCTAAAAGAATCGCTCAAGGGCGGTAATCACGATTTTACGCAGGGCAGCATACGTCGTGCCGTACTTTTATTAGCCATTCCGATGATGCTCGAAATGGCCATGGAATCCGTTTTTGCCCTGGTCGATCTCTATTTCGTAGGGCATTTGCCCCATAGCAGTTATGCTATTCAAACAGTAGGCTTAACAGAGTCCTGCTTGACTATCATTTACTCCTTAGCTGTGGGCATGAGCATGGCAGCAACGGCTATTGTAGCCCGCAGGATAGGTGAGAAAGACCCTGTCGCAGCCGCAAAAGCAGGTATGCAGACGGTAACCATCGCCATACTGGTCAATTTGATTATTGGCATTGCAGGCTTTTATTATGCTACACAAATTTTGACAATTATGGGTGCCTCGGCCGAAACAGCAAGGCTGGGTACCAATTATACACGCATCATGATGGGCGAAAGCCTGATCATTGTGATGCTTTTCCTGGTGAACGGAATTTTCAGGGGTGCAGGCAATGCAGCTATTGCCATGCGCAGCTTGTGGATAGCCAATATCGCTAACATTATTTTATGCCCTGTCTTTATTAATTTTTTAGGTTTCGGTTTAACTGGTGCCGCTATTGCAACTACTATTGGTCGTGGAGCGGGTGTTTGTTATCAGTTATATCATTTGTTTAATGGTAAACACATCCTTAAAGTTCATTTATCTTACCTGAAACCGCATTGGGAGCAGATAAAAGCTATTGTTAAAATAGCTATACCAGGTATTTTGCAATTTGTGATTGGCTCGTGCAGCTGGATATTTTTGGCACAATTGGTAGCTACTACTGGTGGTGACGAGGGTTCGGCAGGGTATCAAACCTCTATCCGGCTGATGCTATTTTTTATGCTGCCTGCCTGGGGCATGAGTAATGCCGCGGCCACACTGGTAGGGCAGAACCTGGGTGCGAAAGAGTTTGCAAGGGCAGAGGATTCGGTATTTAAAACGGTCAAGTACAATCTGATCTATATGGGTACGGTCACCATTATAACATTTTTAGCCGCGACTTACCTGACAGGCTTTTTTACGAATGATCCAAAAGTAAGAGAGATTGCAACACAATCACTGCATATCCTGAGCGTAGGCTATATCTTTTACGGGGTAGGCATGGTAATGATGAGCGCGTTTAATGGTGCCGGTGATACATGGACAACCACCTGGGTGAATTTATTCGGTTTCTGGCTGTTCCAGGTGCCATTAGCTTATCTGCTGGATAAGCATTTTAAAATGGGTATCACAGGCGTATTTATAGCCATCCCAATAGCCGAAAGCTGTATGGCGATTGCAAGTTATTTCCTGTTCAAAACGGGGAGATGGAAGAAAGTTAAGGTGTAATCACAGCCTACGTTAACTCTGCTTTATGGAACCGGTTTTATTTTAAACCGGTTCCATAATATTATCGCGGCTCCATGTGGCCATTAGCTGCATAATATTGGTGAGCGATCTGCCTTTTTCGCTCAGAGAGTATTCTACTTTTGGAGGTACTTCGGGATAGGCTTTACGTATAATGATACCGCTCGCTTCCAGTTCTTTTAATTGGCGGGATAATACTTTCAACGCAATTCCGGGAATAGACTTGTGCAGTTCCCCAAACCTTTTGGATTCCTGTATCAATATCCAGATAATAACAGGCTTCCACTTGCCGCCGATTACGTCTATAGTGGCAGTTATCGGACAGTCGCAAGCCGCTTTATATTTTTTTTCAAATATTTCTGTTTTTATCATGCTGTATATCAATGTTAATTACTTTTTTGTCAGTACCCGACAAAAAGGTAATTACTTGACAAATGTAAAGTGCAGAGTTAGTTTTGCCAAATAATAACAACTGTCATCATGGAAAATATTAAAACTGAAAATTATCAAAAAGGACTGGATCTGCTAAATCATTTGCACGGCGGTCAGGCAGGCGAACAATTGGTTAATAACCTGAAGGACATATGCCCCGATTTTGTAGATATGACTATAGAATGGGCGATGCAGGGCATAATGGCCAGACCCGGTCTTGACCTGCTTACCCGCGAATATCTGCTGATTGCGTCATGTACCACACTTGGCCATGCAGTTCCTCAATTAAAGGCACACATTGACGCTGCTTTAAAATTGGGCGCAACTAAACAGCAAATAGTGGAGGTAATATTACAAATGACTTTTTATGCAGGTGGAGCCGCTGTTAGCAATGCCTTAAGTCATGCCAAAGAAGTATTTCAAAGTCATGTGCAATAAAATAGCTTAATGCTATAAATAAAAAAGCTACCACAAGGTAGCTTTTTTAAGTGCACTCGAAGGGATTCGAACCCCCATCATCAGAACCGGAATCTGACATTCTATCCATTGAACTACGAATGCAATAATGATTGCAAATATATAATTTTATCAAGAGCCGGGAACCAGTATTAAAAACCAGGGGATAATAAATCTTGGTTCCTGGCTCTTGATTCTTGACTCTCCCTTACACGTTAAACCTGAAATGCATTATATCCCCATCCTGCACCACATAGGTTTTACCCTCAACGGCCAGTTTACCGGCTTCTTTAATTGCAGCCTCTGACCCGTTGTGTTTTACAAAATCATCGTATTTAATTACTTCTGCGCGGATAAAGCCTTTTTCAAAATCGGTATGGATCACGCCTGCTGCCTGTGGTGCAGTAAAACCTTTGGTGATAGTCCAGGCGCGAACTTCCTGTACGCCAGCGGTAAAATAGGTAGCCAGGTTAAGCAGTTTATAAGCTGCTTTGATCAGTTTATTTACCCCGGATTCTGTTAAGCCCAGGTCGTCCAAAAACATCTGGCGTTCCTCATAGGTTTCCAATTGAGCGATCTCTGATTCTATTTGGGCCGAGATGATCAGCACTTCCGCATTCTCTTCTTTTACTGCAGATTTAACTTTTTCTACATAAGCATTGCCTGTATTTACTGCAGCCTCATCCACATTACATACATACATTACCGGTTTGGCGGTAAGCAGCCAGATATCGGCTATGTACTCTTTATCTTCATCTGCAACAGGGGCAGTACGGGCAGATTTACCCGCCAGCAAATGGTTTTTATAAACCGTTAAAACATCGAAAGCTTTCTTCGCTTCCTTATCGCCCCCGGTCTTGGCCATCTTTTCAATCTTGCTGATCTTTTTTTCGATTGAGTCCAGGTCTTTCAACTGCAATTCGGTATCGATGATCTCTTTATCACGTATCGGGTCAACTGAACCGTCGACATGGATCACATTATCATTGTCAAAGCAACGCAGCACATGAATGATGGCATTGGTTGCCCGTATATTAGCCAAAAATTGGTTACCCAAACCTTCACCTTTACTTGCACCTTTTACCAGGCCGGCTATGTCCACTATCTCGATGGTATTAGGCACCGTATTTTTCGGTTCCACTATTTCAACCAGTTTGGTCAGGCGTTCATCCGGTACGGTAATTACGCCTACATTCGGTTCTATAGTGCAAAACGGAAAATTAGCCGCCTGCGCCTTAGCATTTGATAAGCAATTAAAAAGTGTCGATTTACCCACATTTGGCAAACCTACTATCCCACATTGTAAACCCATATTTTTTAAGAATCAAGATTCAAGAACCAGGAATCAAGATAGAGTGAGATCTTTCAATCCTGACTCTTGATTCCTGGCTCCTGGTTCTTTTTTTCGCCGCAAAGATAACAGAAAAAACGTGCCTGTAATTTGAAAAAATAAACGACTTTTGCGCAGCATTACCGCAAAGCAAACAGATTTAGTCAACATGTAAAAAAGAGGGCCTTTTTATGGAAGAAATGGTTGAGCAAATAGAACTATTACTGGCACAAAATGATGTACGACAACTCCAGGAATACCTTAACAACCTTAATATATCAGATGTTGAAATACTGATAGGTGAATTTCCAGAACAAGGTCCCCATTTTATTGAGATACTTTCTATCAACCGTGCGGTAAATGTATTCCGCATACTCGACTTCCCGGTTCAGGAGCGTATCCTTAAAAAACTTTCAGGATCAAAAATTGCCGAGCTCATTAACGAGCTTCCGCCTGATGACCGTACTTCTCTTTTTAGTGAATTGCATGGCGATACGGTAAAAGTACTGATCCAGCACCTGCCGCCACCTGACCGTAAAGAGGCTTTACGCTTGCTGGGCTACGAAGAAGATAGCGTGGGCAGGCTGATGACCCCGGATTATATAGCTGTAAAGAAAACCTGGAACGTAGAGCGCGTGCTTTACCACATCCGCGAATTTGGAAAAAACTCTGAGACCATTGATGTGATCTATGTAATTGACAGTAACGGTGTGCTGCTGGATGACATCAGGATACGCGAAATATTGCTGGTAAGTCCTGAGACTAAGGTTAGCGCCCTGATGGATAACCGCCTGATAGCGCTCAATGTAAATGACCCGCAGGAAGAAGCGATCAATATATTCAGGATGAATAACAGGGTAGCTTTGCCGGTAACCGATGCAGAGAATATTTTGCTGGGTATTGTTACGGTAGATGATATCCTCTGGATCGCTAATGAAGAATATACCGAGGATATACAAAAGATTGGTGGTACTGAAGCTTTGGATGAGCCTTACCTGGATATCAACTTATTTAAGCTGGTAAAAAAGCGTGTTGGCTGGCTGATTGTTCTGTTTTTGGGTGAAATGCTTACCGCCACCGCCATGGGTTACTTTGGGGATGAGATAGGTATAGTTGTAGCATTAGCTTTCTTTTTGCCGCTTATCATATCAAGCGGGGGTAACAGCGGTTCACAGGCGTCGACATTAATCATACAGGCGATGGCTTTGGGTGAGGTAACCGTTGCCGATTGGTGGCGGGTAATGCGCCGTGAGCTTGTTTCGGGTTTAATGCTTGGGGTGATATTAGGGATCATCGGATTTTTCAGGATCACTATCTGGAGTTCATTCAGTTCAGTTTATGGGCCGCATTGGCTGCTGATAGCATTTACGGTTGGTTTCTCACTCATCGGGGTGGTGCTTTGGGGCTCGCTGTCAGGCTCAATGCTGCCACTGATATTAAAGAAATTGGGGGCAGACCCCGCAACTTCCTCCGCACCATTTGTAGCTACTCTGGTTGATGTAACCGGGCTGATCATTTATTTTAGCATAGCTTCTATCGTAATGCATAATATATTACATCCATCGGTCCCTTTACACGTAATGGTTCCCGTCCATCACTTAATGCCAAAAACATTGGCCAGGTAGGGGAAATAAAAAAGCCCTGTTTAGCAGGGCTCTATATTATCAGTTTAAGTTTAGTTAATTTTTAAATCTCGAAAGAGAAATCATCATCGGCTGCTTTGGCTACTTCAGGTGATTCGCTGAACTCATAGCGTTTTTCTACAACTTCCTGGTTGGCTTTAATGTAGTCTACGGTTTCTTTGAGTCCTTCGGCAAACTTTTCAAAGTCTTCTTTATATAAAAAAATCTTGTGTTTGATGAATACGCCATCTTCTAAACGTTTTTTACTTTCAGTAATGGTAACGTAATAGTCGTTTGACCGTGTTGCCTTTACATCAAAAAAATAAGTCCTTTTACCAGCCCTAACCTTTTTTGAGAAAACCTCTTCACGTTCTCTGTTTTCAAAATCACCCATGTTAAAATATTGTAATTAGTTTTTGATCGGCATAAATATAAATAAATTTTCAAAGTACAAGTATTAAAAACAATATTGTTGAATGTTTTTCAATAAACAGGCTATATTTTTATGTTATAGGTTAATTTTTCAGACGTTTTCTTCTTCTTCCAGCAGTTGTTTTTCGTACAGCTCAAAGTAAACATTCTTTTGTTGCATCAATTGGTCATGGGTACCCTGTTCAACAATTTCGCCGTTATCCATCACTAAAATTTTATCGGCATTTTTGATGGTTGATATGCGGTGAGCGATAATAATGCTGGTTTTATCAAGCATGATACTGCCCAGGTTATTTAATATTTCTTCTTCGGTTCGGGTGTCCACAGCCGAGAGGCAGTCGTCAAATATGAGTATCTGAGGATGTTTCACTATGGCCCGTGCGATAGATACACGCTGCTTTTGCCCACCCGAAAGTGTAACGCCACGCTCGCCTATCAGTGTTTCAAAACCATGCTCAAGCTCCATAATATTATTATATACTGCAGCATCTTTAGCGGCTTGTTCAACACGGGGCATATCCAGCACATCGGC
>JBEHXM010000131.1:0-13047 GCA_048498695.1 Bacteroidota bacterium | reverse complement strand
ATACAGGTTTATCATCAAACATCCGATATCCACGATCATTTCGAAGCGGTAAAGTATGACCTGATGAAGTCCGGGGCTATTACTTCGATAGCAGAATCAGGCAGCCCTATAACCGAAATATGGTCAGATCAAAGCGGTTTTTCATGGGAAGGTATGCCACCCGGTTTACAACCCGATATGGGTGTTGTTCGTGTTTCTCCGGATTTTGGCAAAACCGTCGGTTGGCAAATTAAAGAGGGGCGCGATTTCTCCAAAGAATTTTTAAGCGACTCGTCGGGGCTTATTGTAAACGAAGCAGCAGTAAAATTTATGAACCTAAAAAACCCCGTTGGTAAGGCCATCAAATGGGGTGGCAATTATAAGATCATCGGCGTAGTGCGTGATATGGTGATGCAATCGCCCTATGAGCCGGTTATGCCGACCGTTTTTTCCCAGTTAAATGGCAGCGGTGGTATTACCAACGTCAGGCTTAATCCGCAAATGGGAACCAGCGAAGCGCTTGGTAAGGTTGAAGCCATTTTTAAACAATATGATCCCGGAAGTCCGTTCACCTATGAATTTACCGATACCACCTACGCCAAAAAATTTGCCGACGAGGAACGCACCGGTAAGTTGGCAGGCTTCTTCACCTTCCTGGCCATCTTTATCAGTTGTATGGGTCTGTTTGGTATGGCTTCCTTTATGGCCGAACAGCGTACCAAAGAGATAGGTGTACGCAAAGTTTTGGGCGCATCGGTCTTCGGCTTGTGGCAATTAATGTCAAAAGAATTTGTATTGCTGGTATTTATTTCCCTCGTGCTCGCAACACCCATTGCCTATCATTTCATGTCGGGCTGGCTGGTAAGGTATAAATATCATGCCGACCTTTCATGGTGGATATTCGGAGCGACAGCTTTTGGTGCAATAACTATTACACTGCTAACGGTAAGTTATCAAAGCATTAAGGCCGCAACAGCTAATCCGGTGAAGAGTTTGAGAAGCGAATGAGTTGGTGAGTGGTGAATAGTGAGTGCTATTGTTCACTACTCACTATTGACTATTCATTATGTTTCATCCAAAAACGAACATAACTTGTATCAAAAGCAGACAGTTGAAAAATTGCCTGCTTTTTTATTTAATTGATATTCAAAACATTAACCACTGGCACATGGTTTGGCTTATACTTAACTGAAAGCTGAAAAATTAGAATTAAATTTGAGATACCATGTTACTAAATTATCTTAAGATCGCCTGGCGGAGTTTAAACAAACACCGCTTCTTTTCACTGATCAACATTTGCGGGCTTGCCATAGGTGTGGCTGCATTCTGGATCATTGCATTATATGTAACTAATGAATTGAGCTATGACCGCTATAATGAAAAAGCAGATCGTATTTTCCGCGTGGTGCAGCATGGCAAATGGGGTAATGGCGGTTTTGACCTGGCCATTACTTCGGCTCCTTATGCTCCGGCTCTGAAGGCTGATTACCCCGAAGTTGAAGACGCTATTCGCGTTGACCTGGAAGGCGGCGGCAATATCACTTATAATAATAAGCAGATCATGGCACCTGATATAGCATATACGGATAATGCCATATTCAATATTTTCACCTATCATTTTTTAGCGGGTAACCCGGGCAGTGCATTATCAAAACCAAATTGCATAGTGCTTACCAAAACATTAGCCTCAAAAATATTCGGGAACGCTTCTTCGGCAATCAATCAGACAATTTATTTCGATGCCCATGACCCATGGACAGTTACTGGCATAATAGACGATGTGCCATCTAATTCGCATTTCACTTTTAGCGCGCTCCGTTCTTTCAATACCAATTTTACCGGTCGTTGGAATGATGCGAATTTATATACCTATGTGCTTCTAAAAAATCATGACGATTACAAAAAAATAGAAGCCAATTCATCTGCATTTTATCAAAAATACTTAAAGGATGCCCTGGCTAATGTCAAGTTCCGGATGGAATTGCAGCCGCTCACCTCTATTCACCTGCACTCCAACCTGCAATTTGAAATGGGTAGCAATGGCAACATTGTTTATATATATGTATTCAGCATCGTTGCCTTATTGATCTTGAGTATTGCAGTGATCAATTATGTCAATCTCACTACAGCACGTTCATCAGTCAGAATTAAAGAGATCGGTATCCGCAAAGTGATCGGTTCGGACAGGAAGCAATTAATGTACATGTTTTTTACCGAATCTATATTGCTAACCGCGCTGGCCACGGCTATCGCTTTGGTACTCACCCAGGCATGTCTTCCTTACTTTAATCAGCTATCCGGCAAATCGCTTTTCATATGGCAATTTGGAGTTACCAGGTCATTGCTGATCTTTGGCGGATTTGCTTTGTTGGCTGGCGCGATAAGCGGAATATATCCGGCGTTATTCCTCTCAGGTTTCCGTACTATCCCAGCCATGAAAGGTCAGTTAGGTAACCAATCATCAACTATCCTTTTTAGGAAATCACTGGTGACTTTCCAGTTTGTGATCACTATTGTGATGATCGTTGGTTCGTGCATTATATACCAGCAACTGCATTACGTGATGAATAAAGACATGGGTTTTAACAAATCACAAATGCTTACTTTCCATATTCACAGCAAAACAGCGCGCACCAAAACTGCATCTATAAAAGAGCAGTTATTGCAAAGTCCCTTAATTGAAAGCGTAGCGGTTGCAGGTAACCCTATAGGCAATAATGATATTGGCGAAACAGCCTTTAATCTCGACCCCAACGGCAATACCGTTGCCGATACCAAAGTGGTTGAAAGGTTGGTTATTGATGAAGACTTTATACCGGCCATGCAGATCAAGTTGATACAGGGGCGCAATTTTCTGAAAGGCCCGGGCGATCTGCAGCAAAATGCTATAATTGTTAACCAAACGCTTATCGATGAATTAGGATGGAAAAATCCGGTAGGCAGGCGCGTACGGACAGGCGTAGATAATGGAAAGATCATCTGGTCTACCATTGTAGGTGTGGTTAAGGATTTCAATACATATTCACTGCAACATAAAATTGCCCCTTTAGAATTAATACTGCCGCAAACACCTGATGACGGGGATAACCTGTATGTGCGCCTGGGCAAAAACAATATTCCATCAGCACTCGAATATTTAAAAACAGTTTATGCCAGGTTTGATCCTGAAAATAAAGTTGATTATCATTTCCTGGATCAGAACTTTGCCAATCAATATCAGACTGAGCAAAAACAAGGCAGCTTGCTTCTCGTTTTTACCATACTGGCTATCAGTATAGCCTGCCTTGGGTTATTTGGGCTTGTTACCTTTACTGCTGAGCAAAGGGTGAAAGAGATCGGTATCCGTAAAGTTTTAGGGGCAAGCATCAGCAATATTGTGACGTTGTTGAGCAGAGAGCTGATATTGCTTGTACTACTGGCCACGGTGATCGCCTCGCCGATTGCCTGGTACGCGATGAGCAAATGGCTGCAAAATTTCCAATACCGCGTCGGCCTGCATTGGTGGGTATTTATTTTAGCCGGAGTTGTTGCCATCACCATAGCATTTTTAACCGTAAGCATACGATCTGTAAAAGCCGCAATGGCTAATCCTGCGAAAAGTTTGAAGAGTGAGTGATCAGAGATCAGTTAATTAGAGATTAGTGGTCAGTTGAAAAATAAAAAAGGCCTGTTGAAGAAATTCCAACAGGCCTTTTATGTGATCTTAAAAATTATTCAACTATCAGGGTAGCTATTGAATGTGGTGCACTGCTCAACTTGGCTGCTTTACCTTTTATCCAAAGCGAATAGTCTATTTTTTCATCGTTCTTGTTCATTACCACAACAGCAATTTTCCCATCGGGATTACGGTAAGCAGTAGTTAACAGTTTATCCCTGCTGGCAACACAGGCCAAACGTTTGGCACCCGGTTTAATGAACTTAGAGAACTGACCTATGTAATAGTAAGAGCTGGTATAGATCAGCTTGCCGGTTGCCACTTCTGCATGTACAGGTGCAAAGCAGAAATTACCTACATGGTTAGGACCGCCTTTTTCATCCAGCAATATATTCCAGTCTGTCCAGCCCACAGTACCGGCGTTAAAATCATTGATCATCGAAGTTCCGTAGCGTTCGCCCAACGCCCAGTCATTCAACCTGTCGGCATTATAGCTTTCCACGCAGCCTTCTGTGAAGATCAGGTTTTTGTTCGGAAATGTTTGATGTACCAGGCGGGTAGCTTCAAAGTTCGGTCCGGCACCGGTCCATGTCTCATACCAATGGAAACCTATGCCCCAAACATATTTGGCTGCTTCCGGATCTTCCAGGATGGTGCTTGCGCGCTGGTAGAGCAAATCACGGTTATGATCCCAAACGATCAGTTTTTTGCCTGCCATTCCTTGTTTCTGCAAAGTAGGGCCGAGAAAGTTCTTTACGAAATCGCGTTCTTCTTCGGCAGTATACAGGCACGATTCCCATTTCTGCGTAGCCATCGGTTCATTTTGTACCGAAAGGCCCCAGACAGGGATACCTTGCTTCTCGTAGGCATTGATGAATTTTATATAAAAATTTGCCCAGCTCTGGTCGAACTCTTTTTTTAGCTTACCTCCGTGCAAAACATCATTGTTGGTCTTCATAAATGCCGGCGGGCTCCATGGGCTGACAAACATGGTTAGCTTACCACCTGCGGCAGCTATTACCTCTTTAATAAAGGGGATGCGATATTTTTTATCATGACTGATATCAAATGTCTTTAATGAAGGGTCATTGTTGCTTACATAGCTGTAGGTATCACTCGAAAAATCGCAACTCTGGATATTGGTGCGACCTAAAGTGTACCCGATCCCCTTTGTTTTATCGTAATAAGCCGTCAGCAGTTCCTTCTGCTTGTCTTTAGGCAGTTTATAAAAAACTTCAGCCGAAGCATCTGTCAATGCTCCGCCTATACCCAGCATGGTTTGAAACGACTTGGCAGGATCAACAAATACAGCCACCTCGGTTTCTACCGGCTGTGCATTGTTTTCAAAATGCAGTGTTTCTGTTGGCGTGATCCGGTTTTCAGTACCTTTTTCGGTAACATATACCTTTACTGATTTATTGGCCGCCGAATATGGAGCTGTTGATTTTTGAGCATTAGCGACGCCCGTAAACAATAAGCCTGTTGCCGCAAAAGCAAAACAAGCCGCTGTAAATTGTTTTTTCATCATGAGATTTAAACTGGATTGGGTTTAATGTTCAAATCTATTAATTTGATGTTATAAACCAATAGTATTTGGAAGAGGAAATGGCTGCTTAAACCGGCATACGATAAACAATAAAACCTGACTTTTCTGCCACCTTATCATAAAGCCGCATAGCAGTAGCGTTTGTTTCATGTGTTTGCCAATATAGGCGGGCGGCGCCTGCCAGTTTTGCCCGTTCATGTACCCCGTTGATCAAAGCTCTTGCTATCCCTTTTCCGCGGGCTTCTTCCGTTGTGAAGAGATCCTGCAGGTAACAATTCGGCCCGATGGCTGTAGTAGTGCGATGGAAAATATAATGCACCAGGCCAAGCAGCCTGCCATCATTTTCGGCAACCAATGCATGAACAGGCTCATAAGCATCAAAAAAACGGCTCCATGTCATTTGCGTAACATGAGACGGAAGTGCAGTTTCACCCGACCGCCCGTAAAAGGTATTATAGACTTCCCATAAAGGAAGCCATTGATCATAATCCTGTAGTGCTATGGGTCGGATAGAAAGATTAATTGACATTAATTAAAATGTATGGTTTCTTTTAATAATAATTATCAAGTAAAGGTAATTATGAAGACAAGAGTGGTGCCTGCCGGTTATCCCAAAAGAAGAGGAGATGTATTGAAGTATCTGTGACCCGATAGAATAATGAAGTTTGTTTGCTGATAAGACCAATTCGTACGTTAACATCAATTGTGCTGGCTTTAAACATAAAGGGGTGCTCGGCTATAAGACTAATAATTTTTTCAGCCTTTAACACAAATTGATCTGCTGATCTAAGACCAAATTTGTTATGAATAAAGTCATAAACTGTCCCTAAAGTTTCTTTTGATCGGGAAGTATAAAAGACTTGAAGACTCATTTTACATTCAACATATCCCTTATACCTGTATAGGGTGTTAAATGCCCTTCTTCTGCTTCTTTTAAAGATTCTTTTACACCATTGATCACATGAGCCGGATAAACTTCACTTTTCTGCTCAAAGGAAATCTTCATAGCTTTCATAACTGCTTTTAAGGCAGTCAACTGTTCTTTATTTTCCGGGTAAACAATCAGCGCATCCATATAACAAATATAAGAACTCTCATCTATTAATTAAAAGCAGCCCGCTGTCATTTGCTTTGTATTATCACTACATCCTGCCCTTTCAACCTCTTCCCAGGCACATCTTTTAGGCCATGGTCAATGTAACTGGCGGTAAGTTTATAAGTAGTTTTTGCCGGTGCAGCAGGAGCTTTGATCCGGAAAATCCCTTCAGTACCGGTATAGTAGTTCACATCAGGATCGGCGGCATTTTTTAGTATCCATACTACAGTGCTCTTTATTTCTTCGTCGGTTAGTTCGGGATGCGCAGGCATTTTTTCTTTCCCCGGCCATAAGCCTGAGGAACCTAATTTAATACGTTTTACCAATGAATCTACATTTGCCTTTGTTGCGGGATAATGTTTGCTGATCTCATAAAATGATGGAGCCAGCGCTTTGGCATTAAAGCTATGACAATTGATGCAGTTAGAACTCATGATCACGCTTAATCCTTGCTGATCATTTGAAACCGTTTTTCCGGCCAATGTTTTTGTTTTCTTTACACGCCTCACTTCAAGCAACACCTCTTTGATATTGATTTCATCAAATTTGGACTCGCCATCCTCTTTATCAGATACCGTTATTTTATAGCTAACCGGAGTATTCCAATCGAACGTACTGTTGTTTTGAGGATTGATGATCTTTATCACAGGAGGCTGATTGGACTGAATTTGAAAATTGACAAAGGAATATAAAATCAAAGTGAGAAATAAGGATAGGTAGAGTAGCTTGGCCTTTTTTAACATGGTTATAATTTGTTCATTTTTTAAAACATATCGCATAGTCGACGCACCCTGTCATCGCTGCGCTTGACATCCCTCTCTTCAAAAATCCGAAATCGAAAATCCGAAATCATATCTTATCGATCTCCCCGGCTACCCTTTGAGCTGACCGAAGGCAGGATTCCATCCCCCGGCTCATATTATCGGCATAGGTACCTGCAAAATATATTCGCCCTTCGGGCTTCATTAGCTGCGGCCAGAATTTATGCATCTCCCCTATTGGGAACGATTCCATTTCACACACCGGGGCAAATTTATCTTTGGTCCAGTCAACTGTCAGGGCCTGTTCTATGGTATCATGTTTGCCGGGGTATACCTGCCTGAAAGCTGCTAAAACCCGTTGAGGCGATATGCCGCCGGGTCCGAAGGCTTTCAAGATAACACGGTTGCTATCCACCTGGTTTGTTTCCAGCCAGATAGATTGGATATCCGGGTGCTCAAATTCCATGTTAATGCTTTTAAAACCATCATCAAGCCAGAACCTAGTACTGGCCTCAAATACATAAAACGGGTGCGACGAATAGGCCATATTATCTACCACGTATTGTTTTTCCGGCGACAATGCAGGTGTGATGGGTATATTCTTAAAAAGCGGCAGCGTAATACAGTTGACCAGGATATCAGCATCCATTTGTTTTTCCTGGTCGTTACCATAGGCTTTATAAGTAACGGTCACCCCTGTTTTACTATGTTTAATAGCTGTAACAGGATGGTTCAATTTAAGTCGTGTACCCAATTTTTTGGCAAAGGCTACCGGAAGCTGTTCGTTACCCCCTTTTAAATGAAAAGTTTCTCCTTCGGATGATGGAATTCCGCGTGAATCCATAATGTACTTCCGCCACAAATAATATAAAGCTGAAGTATGGTGCCCGCCTAAGGCGCGTAATGCAGCTGGCGAAGCACCTTCCTTTTTAAAAATATCTGATATTGGTATTTTATCGAGATCATCATAACCAACACCGAAGGGCTGATATGGGTCGGTAAATTTGCCCAGGTAAGGTTTAATAAAAAGTGAGTTCAATTCATAAGCCGGGTTTTGCGACAGGAATTTCACTTCCTTCTCATTATATCCAAATTTGGTGAGTACTGCCGGATCGCGCAGTTGTTCGGCAGTATAAAACTTACCCCCAATCATCTTCATCGCATCCTTATCATAATTCGCTTCTGACCCTTCTGCGTTTGGATAAGGGATAGCTGTCAGATCAAACTCTTTTATATAATCAAAAAAACGCTCGTAACCGGGTTTGGTAATATGATCGGCCCCAAAGTCTGCATACAAACCATCCGACAGTCCATCGCGTCCTGTAAACACATGCCCGCCATACCGTCCTGATGCTTCCAGTAATGTCACATCATGCCCTGCCTTCATCAATTCATAAGCGCAGCAAAGCCCGGTAATGCCCCCTCCCGCCACGATCACTTTTTTTGCAGTTGCGGATAACGGCCGGTTATCCTGCCTGATCTCCCGGGTTACAGGTTCTTTCGCTGATAAAACATTTGGAGCCATAGCAGCACCTGCACCGGCTATCAATGTATTTTTGATAAATGCACGTCGTTTGATATCCTTCATATTAATTGCTTTGGGAGGTAATTGGAAGCCTTATTTTTTCGCCGCCCAAAATATAGCATTTTTAAACAGGGTGGTAAAATTTTCATCCTTGAATAATTCGGGAAAGTGCCCCATGGCGATATAAATATTCCGGGCTTTCATGCGCTCGTTTGTCCATATCACCGGATGGTCGCCCATCTTTTTATCTTTCGGAGGGTCGTAAGTTGATTCATCAATGCTTGCCAGCACATGCACATTGGGCCGCGGACTTTTATCATATAAATACCATTCATCTTTTGTGATAAATGATGATGCAATCCCCTTCATTGCGGGATGGTCTTTATCTTCTACAGTCAGTCTGGCAGAAGTGCCGCCGGGAAGATAGTCTTTAAACATGATCCCACCCATAAAATCAGAATACCATTGCCACATAGGATAACCATCAAACACACCCAGCAAAGTAGGATGATGAAACCCCACCCATCCGCCCCTGCCATTTTCTATATAATCATGGAAAGCTTCCTGCGCCTCCTTACCCCATGGATATGGAGGATAGTTTAGCTGTAGAAATAGCTGATATTTTGATAAAAGGTCTTTAGTGATGGTTTTGGTATCGGTAATATAGTCAATGGTAAAGTTGCTATCGGTCGCCAGCTGATTAAGCCATACTTTAGCAGCATCTGTAAAAAGTACGTGGCCTCCCCCTATTTCTGCAATAGCCAATACTTTAAACCGGGTCTTCTGCGCAACTGCTTTATTAAAAGTGAAGACAATCAACAAACTAAAAGATAGGCAGATAAGGTGTTTTTTCATCATATTTGTTAAAGCAGATTAATACGCTTAATATCGTAATAATTATTAAGCATTCCGATCATTCAACCAACCTAAATTATGCTGAAAAAATTACTTATCCTCGCTTTGATTGCCGTTCCGTTTATCGGCCTTGCTCAAAACAATCCCACATCGATCCCTATTCCCATGAAAAACGGCATCGTTTGGTATCAAAAAAGTTATGCGGTAAAAGCAGATGTTAAAAAGCAGGATATGATCAATACCGCATTGAAGTGGTTGAAAGATTCTTTTCCTGATGAACCGGTAGCTACAACAAATGAAAGTTCGGGCGAAATTAATGGCTCCGGCATTTTTAAAGTGGTCACCAGTCAATCGGGTAATTATTACTGGCTCAAATTCAGGATAGATATCATTCCCGGCGATGGGCTTTATACTTTCAAAGCATATAATGTTTACGAAAAACCTGTAGAAAAAGGCATTAGCAATGAGTTTTCCAAAATAGAGTATAGGTGGCGCGATTTCAGACACGGCAAACCCTGGTCGGCAGAGGATGAGCCTCTTTTCAAGGGGATCGATTCTAATATCACCGCGATAATGGCCTCGCTGGCCAGGAAAATGGATGCGACTCCGACCCTTAAATTCAGGGCCCTCGCCTTATATTCAACCAATGTAGAGTCAGATCACGTGGACTTTGCCAAGGATGCCATGAAGTTTTATACCAAACTGTCGGCCGAAAAAGGCTTTGCCTTGGATACTACATCCGACTGGGAGAATTTAAATGATGCCAACTTAAAAAACTACCAACTGGTGATTTGGCTAAACGAATTCCCGCATAATGAGGCTGAAAGACGGTCATTTGAGAAATTTATGGCAAATGGTGGGGCCTGGTTAGGCTTCCATGTGTCCGGCTATAATGATAAGGATACCCATTGGCCCTGGTTTGTCGATTTTATGGGTGGCGCTGTTTTTCATAACAACAACTGGCCTCCGTTACCGGCCAAGATGATCGTGGACGATAATAAACACCCGGTCACTAAAGATTTGCCCTCATCTTACACCGCGCCTATCAATGAATGGTATGGCTGGAAGCCTAATCCGAGGGATAATAAGAATATTAAGGTATTGATCACGCTTGATCCATCCAATTACCCATTAGGTAAAAAAGATGTCATCAGGAGCGGCGACATCCCGGTGGTGTGGACCAACACCAAATACAAAATGCTGTATATGAACATGGGGCACGGTGATCATAATCTTGACCTGCCAATGCAAAATAAGATGTTTGAGAATGCGATTATGTGGCTGGGGAGCAAGTAATAATCAAGGTGTAGCGTTCGCTACATGTGCTACACCCCGCGACAGTCGTAACACCTTAATAATGAGAATTTTGCTGTTTTTTGCTACTGACAAAAGAGTGTCACCATTTATATTAATGATCTGATAATCAAACAATTATTAAAGTTTAATTAAAAGTGGACCAGCATACTCAACACGTTTGCTCCGGCAAACGGCGGTGAAGTAAAGATTTGATCAGGCCTTTTTTAAATATTTGTATATCACAAAACCATATAGCAGCAAACTACCGGCAGAAATAATAGAACTCAGGACAATGGCGTGGATAATGGCTATGGCACCGCCGTTGGCCATGGCGCCAAATACGGCTACACCTACAGCGCCCGCAGCCTGCCGCGTGGTATTTAATACCGCCGAAGCAATCCCCGAACGGGTTTTGTCGACAGTAGCCAATATGCCGGTTGTCATAGCAGGAACAGCCAGACCCATCCCTAAAGGAATGCTTATAAAAGGAATAAATAATTCCCAATAGGGCGTATTTGCTCTAACGATCAGCAACCCGGCAAAACCGGCAATAAAAATCGCAACCCCTATCAGCACTGGTATACGTGTTCCGTATTTTGCCATTACTTTGCTGCTGATGAGGTTAGAAATAATAAAGCCCGCAGTCAACGGCAAAAAAGCCATACCGGCAGCAAGCGATGAGTAATGTAATACATTCTGCAGGTATAAACTCAAAACAAACACCGTTCCGTAATAGGCACCGTTCAGTATCATACCCAAACCTATCAAAACATTAAAATTAGAGGATTTAAAAAGATCAAGCGGCAGTATAGGCGACCCAGCCTTTTTTTCGATCCATAAAAATAACCCCAGCATCAAAAAACTAAACACAAGACCACCATATATTAGCGGATGTTTTGCGCCTAAATGATGCCATTCGATGATGGCGGCAATAAGCGCGGTTAATGCCAGCATCCAGGTAAACTGTCCCGGCAGATCAAATCCTTTATTCGCATTTTGTTCGCCCCGGCTAAGACGAAAACTGCACAATATCCCCACAAGGCATAGAGGAATATTTACAAAGAAGATCATCCGCCAGTTACTGATGTGGATCAGTATACCACCCAGTATAGGTCCGGCAGCAATAGATACACCACCTGCGGCTGTCCACAAAGCCACCGCACGGGAACGTTGGTTGGGTTCGTGTGAAAAACTCTGATTTAAAATAGAAAGAGAGCTTGGTATCATGATAGCCGAACCCATCCCTTGCAGAACACGGAAGCCTATCAGGCTGAAAGGACTCCATGACAATCCACACCCAATAGATGCTGCGCCGAACAGCAGCAAACCCAGCTGAAAAATGCGTTTTGAACCCAGGAGATCACTCATCCCGCCTGCCGAAAGCATCAGTACAGCAAAAGCGATGGTATAGGCATCTACTATCCATTGCAGCTCACTTACATCTGCCGAGAAGGATCTTGCGATCTGTGGCAGTGCAATATTAACAATAGAAACATCCAGCTGAGATACCACAAAAGCCAGGCTGGCAGTAAAAACCACAAAACCAAAGGACAGGGATTTTCCAATAGCTGTATTGCTGTTTATTTCCATGCGGCAAAATTAAATCTATCCGGGCATCAATCACATTTGAAATGAATGATGAATGGTTTTTAATGAAAATGCGAATTAAACCTTTGATACTGAAAGTCGTTTAAGTTTCATGATGAAACAAATACCCCGCAATCTGTTGATCCTTCTCGGTTTGACTTTGGTTTTTGCCTGTAAAAAGCATAGCGACCCGAATCCCGGCCCAACACCAACAACACCCATAATATCAGATAAACTCTATTTTCCGCCAAACAGTGGTACTACATGGCAGGATACCTCAGCAGCTTTAATGGGCTGGGATGAAGCTCAATTGAATGCGCTTTACCCCTACCTGCAAGGCAAAGGCACAAAGGCTTTTATTATTTTGAAGGATGGGAAAATAGTTACTGAAAAATATTTCGGCACTTTTACTGCCGATAGCCTTTGGTATTGGGCGTCAGCGGGTAAAACCATGACCGGCTTTTTGGTAGGCATAGCGCAGCAGGAAGGGCTAATCAATATTAACGACAAGACCTCAAAATATTTAGGTACCGGGTGGACATCAGAACCTTTAGCCAAAGAGAACCTGATCACCATCAAAAATCAATTGACCATGACTACCGGCTTAGATGATGGTGTAGCTGATCCGGATTGCACTTTACCGGGATGCCTGGTTTATAAAGCCGATGCCGGCACGCGCTGGGCTTATCACAACGCGGCCTATACTTTGCTGGATGGAGTGATAGAGAAAGCCAGTGGGTTAACCTA
>JBEHXM010000130.1:0-13099 GCA_048498695.1 Bacteroidota bacterium | reverse complement strand
CACTAAAATTTGTTAACATACAGCTTTATCCCAAGCTTTACTATATTTGCCAAATCCATTAAAAACAGTTCAAATTTATGGCTAAAAAGAAAGCTGAAGAAAAGCAGCATGTTAAGGTGGTAACCAAATCCTCGCTGGCTTTTTTCGAAGAATATATCAACAATCCCTCACCTACCGGGTTCGAGTCAAAAGGTCAAAAAATGTGGTTGGATTACATTAAGCCTTATATCGACGAGCAATATGTAGATAATTACGGTACAGCTGTAGGTATCATCAACCCAAAAGCAAAATATAAGGTAGTTATTGAAGCACATGCTGATGAGATTTCCTGGTTTGTAAATTACATTACCAGTGATGGCTTGATCTATGTGATCCGTAACGGTGGTTCAGACCACCAGATAGCGCCATCCAAAAGGGTAAATATTCATACTGACAATGGCGTGGTTAAGGCGGTATTCGGCTGGCCTGCTATCCATACCCGTTCGGGTGAAAAGGAAGAAGCGCCAACGCTGAAAAATATCTTCCTGGATTGCGGATGCACCACAAAAGATGAGGTTGAAAAACTGGGTATCCATGTGGGTTGCGTAATTACCTATGAAGATGAATTTATGGTGCTGAATGATCGCTACTATGTTGGTCGCGCATTGGATAACCGTGCCGGCGGCTTTATGATAGCGGAAGTAGCGCGTTTGCTGAAAGAGAATAAAAAGAAACTGCCGTTTGGCTTATACATCGTAAATGCAGTGCAGGAAGAAATAGGTTTGCGTGGTGCCGAGATGATCGCACATTATATTAAACCCAACCTGGCTATTGTGACGGATGTAACACACGATACCCAAACGCCGATGATCAACAAAACCACCCAGGGTGATTTGGCTTGCGGCAAAGGTCCGGTAGTTTCTTATGCACCTGCCGTACAGAATAACGTAAATAAGCTATTGATTGAATCGGCGCAAAAGGCAGATATTCCTTTTCAGCGCCAGGCGTCATCACGTTCCACAGGTACAGATACGGATGCCTTTGCCTATTCAAATGACGGCGTACCATCGGCATTGATATCATTACCATTGCGTTACATGCATACCACGGTTGAAATGATCCACAAGGAAGACGTAGACAACGTGATCCGCCTGATCTATGAGGTATTGCTGAATGTAAAGGACGGGCAGGATTTCCGGTATATTAAATAATTAATTTGCTCAACTTTATGCAAACAAATTGAGTATAAAGGTTATTTGATAATAATTACATAAACATCATATTCATGTGCTGATCAGCACCCTATAAAAAACTATGAAACCCACTCTACTGATACTGGCCGCAGGTATGGCCAGCCGCTACGGAAGCATGAAACAAGTTGATGGTTTTGGCCCGAACGGCGAAACTATTATTGACTATTCTATTTATGATGCCATCAACGCCGGTTTTGGCAAGATCAGCTTTATTATCCGCGAGGAATTCCTGGACTCATTTAAAGGGATCTTCGAGCCTAAATTAAAAGGCAGGGTTGAAACTGATTACGTATTCCAAAGCTACGACCTGAAACCTTTCGGCATCGATAAAACTATTGAAAGGTCAAAACCATGGGGAACGCAACATGCCATATTAGCTGCCCGCAACCAGGTAAATGAACCTTTCTGCGTGATCAATGCTGATGATTATTATGGTAAGGAAGCTTTTGTAAAAATGGCTGAATTCCTCACAACCGAAGCCAATGAACACACTTACTCATTAGTGGGTTACCAGATAGATAAAACTTTATCGGATTATGGCTCTGTATCACGTGGCGTGTGTAAAGTGGATGATAAAGGTAATATGATCGAGATCAACGAACGTACCGAGGTATATTTCAAAGAAGATGGCACCGTAGCCTATAAAGATGCTACAGGTGAGCATCCGCTTCCGAATGATACCCGTGTATCCATGAACTTCTGGGGCTTTACTCCGGCTATATTCAAACAAAGCGAGCCGATGTTCAAAAGGTTTGTTGAAGCAAATGAAAACAATCCGAAAGCGGAGTTCTTTATCCCGCTTGCAGCTGACGAACTAATCAAAAGCGGGACAGCCTCTTTTAAAGTGATCCCGACTGCCTCAAAATGGTTTGGCGTAACTTATAAAGAAGATAAACCGATCGTGCAGAAAAGTATATCCGACCTGGTAGCCAATGGCACCTATCCAGCTAATCTCTGGTCGTAAGCGTATAATTTTATAACCTGTAAATCCTGCCCCAAAAGGTGGGATTTTTTATTTGGCGGAGTTCGGAAACCCCTTAGTTATTCCCACCTCATTTTACACTCACATAGTAAAATCACATGGTTACATAGTATATCTGCATGATGGTGTAAAATGTAATTTTTGCAGGAACATTTATATCATATTTGCAGCATAATCTTCTGGAGATGTTTGGGTTATTACAATATAAAATATTAAAATTATTACAATAGAAACATCACAATTTTTAAAATAAACAAAATATAACAGACGCTTAAACCAGTTTTTATGAAATTATTTTTAAACATATCGATCTACGTTTTAGTTGCTTCGATCCTGCTTGTCATCATGGCTATATTTTTTCATCATCCGCAAGGATAAGATCAATATCGCCGATATAGGGGTATCAAGGGCTGATTAAACCTGGTCAGTTTAGTTAGTTTATAGTTGGTTCTAAAACAGAAAACCCGTCCCTGCTCTTTGCAGGACGGGCTTTTCTTTTTATATTCTCCCATAAGGAGATTAAGGAATTATTTTACTTCTTCGAAGTCAACATCGGTAACCGTGTCAGCACCACCTTGTGCATTTTCCGGTCCGGCGCCTGCACCTTCAGCACCAGGCTGTGCCTGACCTGATTCAGCAGCGGCTTTGTACATCTCTTCAGATGCAGCAGTCCATGCGGCATTCAGTTCAGTTTGTGCAGTTTCAATGGCATCCAGGTTTTTAGAAGCATAAGCTTCTTTCAACTTGGTCAGACCCTCTTCGATAGGCGCTTTCTTATCGGCTGATATCTTGTCGCCATATTCTTTCAGCTGCTTTTCAGTAGTGAAGATCAGGGCATCAGCAGAGTTTAGTTTTTCAACTTCCTCTTTTGCCTTTTTGTCAGATTCAGCATTTGCTTCAGCTTCGTCCTTCATTTTCTTGATCTCGGCATCTGTTAAGCCTGATGATGCTTCGATACGTATCTTCTGTTCCTTGCCTGTAGCTTTATCTTTGGCAGCAACGTGTAATATACCGTTGGCATCAATATCAAATGTTACTTCGATCTGCGGTACACCACGCGGAGCAGGTGGAATACTATCCAGGTGGAAACGGCCAAGCGTTCTGTTTTGAGCAGCCATCGGGCGTTCACCCTGTAAAATGTGGATCTCTACAGAAGGCTGATTATCAGATGCTGTAGAAAATACTTCCGATTTCTTGGTCGGAATAGTTGTATTCGCTTCTATCAGCTTGGTCATTACGCCACCCATAGTTTCGATACCTAATGAAAGCGGGGTAACATCCAATAACAACACATCTTTTACTTCGCCGGTTAATACACCACCCTGTATAGCAGCGCCAATGGCAACTACTTCGTCAGGGTTTACACCTTTCGACGGTGCCTTGCCGAAGAATTTTTCTACCGCTTCCTGTATAGCAGGGATACGGGTTGAACCACCTACCAAAATGATCTCGTCGATATCAGAAATGCTTAAACCTGCACTTTTCAATGCTGATTTACATGGCTCAATAGTACGTTTGATCAGGCTGTCAGACAGTTGCTCAAATTTAGCACGGGTCAGTGTTTTTACCAGGTGCTTTGGCATACCATCCGCAGCGGTGATATATGGTAAGTTAATTTCAGTTTGAGGGCTGCTTGATAACTCGATCTTTGCTTTTTCGGCAGAGTCTTTCAAACGTTGCAGGGCCATTGGGTCCTTGCGCAGGTCAATGTTTTCATCTTTCTTGAACTCATCGGCCAGCCAGTCGATAATAACGTGGTCAAAATCGTCACCACCCAGGTGGGTATCACCATCGGTTGATTTTACTTCGAAAACTCCATCGCCCAACTCCAGTACCGATACGTCATGCGTACCACCACCGCAGTCAAACACCACGATCTTCATGTCCTTGTGCGCTTTGTCCAGACCATAAGCCAGGGCAGCAGCAGTAGGTTCGTTAATGATACGGCGAACTTTTAAGCCTGCAATTTCACCGGCTTCTTTAGTAGCCTGGCGCTGCGCATCGTTAAAATAAGCCGGAACGGTAATAACCGCCTCGGTAACTTCTGTACCTAAAAAATCCTCGGCAGTTTTCTTCATTTTCTGAAGTATCATGGCCGAAATTTCCTGCGGTGTATATTTGCGGTCGTCAATTTCAACACGCGGGGTGTTATTATCACCTTTAACTACCTTGTAAGGTACGCGCGACGCTTCCTTGTTAACCTCGCTAAACTGGTTGCCCATAAAGCGCTTAATAGAATAAATAGTTTTTGTAGGGTTGGTAATAGCCTGACGCTTGGCCGGGTCACCCACCTTACGCTCGCCGTTGTCAACAAACGCTACAACAGACGGCGTAGTACGTTTACCCTCGCTGTTGGCAATAACTACAGGTTCGTTACCTTCCATTACCGCAACGCAAGAGTTCGTTGTTCCTAAGTCGATTCCAATTATTTTAGACATATATGATTGATTTTTCCTTTTATTAATTTTATACCTACGCTATAATAACAAGGCTTATGCCAATATCATTTTGGCAGAAAAATCAGGTTTATGACATCAAAAACGCCTATAATTTCGTCAGAAAAGTGTGTGGTAATAATGACAGGTTGGCAGGGATAGACCGTTAATTATACCGCCGCGTCATTGCGATGAGCGCAGCGAAGAAGCAATCTCTATACTATACAGAGCGAATAGGAAGGTGTGAAACCTGCCTAACCGACCTGCCTATGTAGAGATTGCTCCGTGCCTCGCAAAGAAGTGCTGGGATAAATCCGTCCGTCCGTTACCGTGTAACCATACGACCGGACAAACCTTTTACCTTTTACCTTTCAGCTTTCGCCTTTCACCTCATCCAACTACCCCCGCACATATTTATTAATCACCTTACCGTTTTTGTAAGGGGTCGAGCTTTCTAATTTCAATATTTTTTGATCCTTGAAAATTGGCATACCGCTGCCAATTGCCACCGGGTTAATGATGATATAATATTCATCAATCAGGTCAAGGCTGATGAGCGAGCTTACAAAACCGGCGCCGCCATATACGATCATATCCTTACCCGGCTGGTTTTTCAGCGCTTGTACTGCGGTTGTAAGGTCGCCGTTTTCTACCTCCAGGTTGCGGCCTTTCATGTCATTTTGTGAGTGGCTGAAAGAAATTTTGCGCAGATCAACCATCAGCTGCGCCAGGTGGCGGAATGGTGCCGGGCTATCGGGTTTGTTGTCAACCACATCTTCCCAGTAAGTGACGAACTCGTTAGTCATTTTACGGCCCATCAGAATGGTGTCGCTGCTTTCGGCCAGGTCTATCACGCGCTGAAAACTGGCTTCATCCTGTCCGTTTATAAAAATCCAGTCGCCCCGTCCATCTTCCCTGGCAATGTAGCCGTCCAGACTAATATTTACCTGTAATTTTAACTTTCTCATAGCAATTTCGTTTTTAAAGGTTTGTAATGTTTCTTTCTATACCACAAATATCGGCTGCCGCAAAATAACATTCAGGGTGTAATACCGACAAAACAGGGGGTAGATTACGCAGGGAAACCCACCCGTCATTGCGATGAGCGCAGCGAAGAAGCAATCTCTATGCTGTACAGAGCAAACAGAAAGGTATAGAACCTGCATACCCGACCTGTCTATGTAGAGATTGCTTCGTCCCTCGCAATGACGCGTGGGTATTCCGTCCGTCCGTTACGGTGTAAAGAATACTGAGAGGACAGACTTGACTAAAGATGCACATTGAGTAAGTACGCAAACTACGCTGTCCGAAGTCTCCGACTTCGGACGATTATATACGTAGTTTACAACTACAACCTCCTAAAAACAAGAAAGCCCCGCTATTGCGGGGCAGTTCCTTAATAATTCAGTTTATTTGGATTTAAAATTATTCGCCTTTTTCTGCATTCTCTTCGTTTGCAGCGGGTGCTTCAGGTGTTTCATCAGCAGCAGGTGCTTCGGTCACTTCTGGTGCAGCTTCTGCAACCGGTGCAGCTTCTGCTTTTGGTTCTTCAACTACTACTGCATCTTCAACAACCGGTGCAGCTTCTACAGCGCTTGCAGCTTTAGGGGCAGCAGCCACAGGTGCGTCAACTTTCGCTTTACCAGAACCACCACGGCGGCGTGTTGCTTTCTTCTCGGTTTTAGCAGCATCCTTACCATAAACGGTGTTGTAATCTACCAGTTCTATCAGTGCCATCTCCGCGTTGTCACCCAAACGGTTTTCCATTTTGATGATACGGGTATAACCACCGGGGCGGTTAGCAATCTTCTCGGCCACTTCGCGGAACAGGATGGTTACTGTTTCCTTATCCTGTAAGTAACTGAATACCGTACGGCGTGAGTGAGTGGTATCGTTTTTAGCTTTGGTCAGAATCGGCTCAACGTATACGCGTAAAGCTTTTGCTTTAGCCAAAGTGGTAGTAATGCGCTTGTGTAAAATAAGCGATGAAGCCATGTTTGCCAGCATCGCCTTGCGGTGGCTGTCTGTACGGCCTAAATGGTTAACTTTCTTTCCGTGTCTCATTTGTTTGTTAATTTTTGCACGTGCATACCGTCAGGCGACTTTCTCTTAGTCAAAGCCCGGGAATTATGCCCTCGCTTATTTTTAGTGATTGGAGATTAGTTAATTAGAGATTAGTTGTCTAATCCATATTTTAATCCCCGTTATTTATTATTTAAAGATTGGAAATTAGCTAACCGGCTGCTTTGCCTAATCTCCAGTCTCTAATCTCTATTAATTATTCCTCGTCCAATTTAAACTTAGACAGGTTCATGCCAAAAGATAAACCTTTTGATTTCACCAGGTCCTGTATCTCGGTCAGTGATTTTTTACCGAAGTTTCTGAATTTCAGCATATCTGCCACATCGTATGAAACCAAGTCGGCCAGGCTGCGGATATCGGCAGCTTTAAGGCAGTTCAATGCACGTACTGAAAGATCAAGGTCAACCAGCTCAGTTTTCAGGATCTTGCGCATGTGCAATATCTCTTCGTCAACCTCTTTGGTTTCTTCCTTAGCCTGAGCCTCCAGCATCATGTTCTCATCGCTGAACAACATAAAGTGCTGAATTAATATCTTGGCTGCTTCTTTCAAAGCATCTTCAGGGTGTATAGAGCCATCGGTAGCAATATCCAGCACTAATTTTTCATAGTCGGTTTTTTGCTCCACACGATAGTTTTCTATTGTGTATTTAACATTTTTGATTGGTGTATAGATCGAGTCGATAGCGATCACGCCTACATTGGCATCAGGGTTTTTGTTTTCTTCGCTTGCAATGTAGCCACGACCTTTGTTGATGGTCAGCTCAATTTCAAGCGTTACTGATGAATCCATATTGCAGATCACAAGATCAGGATTCAAAACAGTGAAGTTATTGGAGAACTTGGTAATGTCTCCCGCGGTAAAAGCATCCTGACCGTTCACGATCACGAATACTTTTTCAGTATCGCCGGATTCACCTGTCTTTTTCAGACGAACTTGCTTTAAGTTCAGAATGATCTCGGTAACGTCCTCAACAACACCCTTAATGGTTGAAAATTCATGCGTAACTCCCGAGAAACGTACAGAAGTGATAGCATAACCTTCAA
This sequence comes from Bacteroidota bacterium, assembly GCA_048498695.1. Classification (GTDB taxonomy): domain Bacteria; phylum Bacteroidota; class Bacteroidia; order Sphingobacteriales; family Sphingobacteriaceae; genus Mucilaginibacter. Next base: position 5,324 of record JBEHXM010000130.1, on the reverse strand, counting down.
GAGATGAAAGTAAGATACGACGTAAAGCATTACCAATAGTTATACCGAAGCCTGGTTCTAATGGACGAAACTCGAACGTGCCATCAAAATCATTTGCCTTTTGCATGATAACCTTATCTGGTTTTTGAAATGCTAAAATTGCCATTTATATCCTTTGTTTATTGTTTACTAATTGAACTGATTATAACCACGAAAATGATTGACGAAGGGCCAACCATTTTGTGGTAAAATATCATTATTATTTTGAGTACAACTCGACGATCAGGTTTTCCTTGATATTCTCAGGGATCTCATCACGGTTTGGATAGTTAAGGAATTTGCCTGTTAAATTAGCAGCATCCCACTCCAGCCAGCTGTATTTATTGATCTTTCTGCCGGCAACCGAATTGCTGATGGCTTCCAGTGATTTTGATTTCTCACGTACTGAGATCACATCACCTGCTTTAAGGCTGTATGAAGCAATGTTCACCACTTCGCCGTTTACATTGATGTGCTTGTGGCCCACCAGCTGGCGTGCTGCAGAACGTGTAGGTGCAATACCTAAACGGTAAACTGCATTATCCAAACGTGCTTCTAAAAATTTAAGCAGGTTTTCGCCGGTGATGCCTTCTTTAGCTGATGCACGGTGAAACAGGTTTTCGAACTGACGCTCTAATACACCGTAAGTGTATTTAACCTTTTGTTTCTCCATCAGCTGTACCGCGTACTCTGATTGTTTGCCTCTTCTTTTAGAGACACCATGCATACCCGGTGGGTAGTTCTTTCTTTCTAACGCCTTATCCGGACCGAAGATCGGTTCGCGGAACCTGCGCGCAATTTTTGATTTTGGACCTGTATATCTAGCCATTTTTGTTTGTTTTAAAGTATCATTCAGCCTAAAGCTGATGAATCTTAGCTTTAAAAAATCGGGTTAATTAAACTCTTCTTCTTTTTGAAGGACGGCAACCATTGTGCGGAAGCGGTGTAATGTCCTTAATAGTGGTTACTTCGATACCGGTAGTTTGTAAGGTCCGGATAGCTGATTCACGACCAGCACCAGGGCCTTTTACAAATACTTCAACCTTGCGTAAGCCCAGGTCATAAGCTACTTTGCCGCAATCGGCAGCAGCCTGACCAGCAGCATAAGGGGTGTTCTTTTTTGAACCCTTGAAACCCATTTTACCGGCTGATGACCATGATATAGCCTGACCGCTTTTGTTGGTAAGGGTAATGATGATATTGTTAAAAGTAGCATTCACATGTGCTTCGCCAACTGACTCTACAACTACAACGCGCTTTTTGGTAACTTTTTTAGTTTTAGCCATTTTTTTAATTATTGATTTAATGAATTACTGAATTATTGAATAATTCGGACCCACTAACCTTTTTTAATTATTTATTCCTAATGATCAGAAACTGATCACTAATCTCTATTTACTATTTAGTAGCTTTTTTCTTATTAGCAACAGTCTTACGTTTTCCTTTACGGGTACGTGAGTTGTTTTTGGTACGCTGTCCGCGCAAAGGTAATCCTTTACGATGACGGGTACCGCGATAGCAACCTATATCCATTAAACGTTTGATGTTCAACTGCACTTCTGAACGCAGTGAACCTTCAACTTTGATCTGATCATTGATGATAGTACGGATAGCAGTCAGTTGCTCATCGGTCCAGTCTTGTACCTTAGTATCGAAATCGATGCCTGCCTGGCTCAAAATGTTCTGAGCTGTTGAGCGTCCTATTCCGTAGATGTAAGTAAGTCCGATCTCTCCGCGTTTGTTTTTTGGTAAATCAATACCTGAAATCCTTGCCATATTTTTCTGTTTGCTTTTAAGTACCGACCGAACGGCGGCTACCGTTGTACGAATCGATACAATATTCTTTTAATTGTTGATTTATTGAATTATTGATTTATCGAATTTGAACAATCAGTAATTCAATAATTCTATAATTCAGTCAATTTTTTATCCCTGACGCTGTTTAAACTTTGGATTCTTCTTGTTGATCACATAAAGTTTCCCGTTACGGCGAATGATCTTGCAATCAGCGCTGCGCTTTTTAATGGATGCTCTAACTTTCATCTCTTTATTATTTATATCTATAGGTTATTCTGCCTTTTGATAAATCGTACGGACTCATTTCCAGTTTTACTCTGTCGCCAGGTAAAATTTTAATGTAGTGCATACGCATCTTACCGGATATGTGTGCAATAATCTCATGACCATTTTCCAGTTCGACCCTGAACATTGCATTTGACAATGCCTCCCGAATCGTACCGTCTTGTTCAATCGATGATTGTTTCGCCATATTTTACTGATTATTACTTTCTTATCCGCCCTAAAACCGGGTTGCAAAATTAAATAAATTTTTTCTAATTATTTACTTTTTCTTTCAAAACTTCTTCAATAAGTGAAAACGATGAAAGTATGTCTGCTTTGCCCTTGTTTATTGCTATGGTATGCTCATAATGTGCCGACGGTTTTTTATCAACTGTTGATACCGTCCAGCCGTCGTTCCAGAACTTCACTCCGGCACGTCCGGCGTTGATCATCGGCTCAATCGCGATCACCATTCCTTCTTCCAGTTTACTGCCCGATCCGCGTTTACCATAGTTGGGTACTTCAGGTTTTTCATGCAGATGAGTACCTACCCCGTGCCCTACCAGTTCCTTCACCACTCCAAAGCCATGTTTCTCGGCATGTTCCTGTACAGCATATCCGATATCGCCGATACGTAATCCTGCTACTGCCTTATCAATACCCAGGTAAAGGCATTCTTTGGTAACACGCATCAGGGTTTTAACAGTATCATCTACCTCGCCAATGGCAAAGGTATAAGCCGAGTCGCCATAGTATTTATTTAATACCACACCGCAGTCAACAGATACCAAGTCGCCTTCCACCAGCACATGCTGGCCCGGAAAACCGTGTACGATCTGGTCGTTCAATGAGATGCAAAGCGAATAAGGAAATCCGTTATAGTTCAGAAATGCAGGGATACCTCCGTTGTCACGGATATAGGTTTCGGCAAGTTTATTTAATTCAATAGTTTTTACACCGGGGGCGATAACCTTAGCTATCTCGGCCAATGTTTGTGAAACAAGTAAAGAACTTTTTCTTATGAGTTCTATCTCTTCGACAGACTTATAATGAATCTTCGACATGTACTTAAATTAGATAACCGGCGGACTCATACCCGCAGAAGTAGGTATAGATGTACGTCCTGTCAGTCGGCCTGTTTTCATTAAGCCGTCGTAATGACGCATCAGCAAATGGCTTTCTATTTGTTGTAAAGTATCTAATACCACACCCACAAGGATGATCAGTGATGTGCCTCCAAAAAATCTTGCAAATAAATTGTTAACCCCAAGTATTGAAACAAAGGCAGGAATTATCGCAATAATTGCCAGGAAGATTGATCCCGGTAAAGTGATCTTTGATATTACCCCGTCAATAAAATCAGCCGTTGGCTTGCCTGGTTTAATTCCCGGAACAAAACCACCGTTCTTTTTCATATCATCAGCCATCTGGTTAGGATTAACTATAATAGCTGTATAGAAATAAGTGAACACAATGATCAATATCGCAAATAACAAATTATGCTCCCATGAGTTGTAGTTAGACAACGCCATTACCACACTGTTAGTAGCAGCAGAAGGCATAAACTGCGGGATAGTAGCCGGGATAAACATCAATGCCTGGGCAAATATGATAGGCATTACGTTTGCAGCATTCACCTTTAAAGGAATATACTGACGTACGCCGCCATACTGTTTATTACCAACTATACGCTTGGCATACTGCACCGCAACCTTTCGGGTACCCTGAACGATCAAGATAGTAAGCATTACTACTCCGATGAGCGCCAATATTTCAACGATAAAGGTTATCAAACCGCCCTTGCCACCGTTACGCACACCAAGTTCTGCTAAGAAAGCTCCCGGTAATTGTGCTATGATACCTACCATGATGATAAGCGAAATACCATTGCCAATACCTTTATCAGTGATCTTTTCGCCCAGCCACATTACAAATAATGTACCTGCGGTCAATACAAAAATAGATATTATTTTAAACGTAGCAGGACCCATCATTGGGCTGATCTGGTCTGTTTGGATCTGTGATTGTACATAGCCAACAGCCTGCAATGCAGTGATACCTATGGTCATGTAGCGTGTCCATTGGTTTATTTTATTACGGCCGCTTTCACCTTCTTTTTGCAGCTTGGCAAAATAAGGCACCGCAATACCGAGTAATTGCATCACGATAGAGGCCGAAATGTAAGGCATTACACCTAAAGCAAAGATAGAGGCACGTGAAAACGACCCTCCTGCAAACATATCCAGTAATCCAACTAATCCCGCTTTTCCGCTTTGTGCGTTTGCTAAGGATGCATAATTAACACCAGGCAGGACCACGAATGATCCCACACGATATATTAAAAGAAATAAGAGTGTGTTAGTAATACGCACTCTTAAATCTTCGATTTTCCAGATATTGGATAATGTAGTGAATAATTTCTTCATTGAAATTTACAACTTTACGATAGTACCACCGGCTGCTTCAATTGCTTTTTGTGCTGTTGCAGAAAACGCATGTGCTTTAACTTCCAACTTGGCTTTCAGTTCGCCACGACCAAGGATTTTTACCAGGTCATTTCTTGAAACTAAACCGTGTTCTTTCAAAGTTGCAAAATCTATCGCAGAAACCTTGTGTTCTTCTGCTAATTTTTGCAAGGCATCCAAGTTTACACTTACATACTCTACACGGTTAGGGTTTTTGAAACCTACCTTTGGAACACGGCGCTGCAAAGGCATCTGACCGCCTTCAAAGCCTATCTTGGTGCTTGTACCTGAACGTGAACCGGCACCTTTATGGCCACGGGTTGACGTACCGCCACGGCCCGAACCTGTACCACGGCCAATTCTTTTCCTATTTTTAGTAGAACCTTCTGCAGGTTTAAGATTACTTAAATTCATGATATTAAATATTTTCTACCGCTACCAAGTGATTAACTTTACGTACCATACCAACAATAGCTGGTGTAGCTTCTACTTCAACGCTGTGGTTTATCTTTTTCAAGCCCAAAGCCTCGATGGTTTTTTTCTGGCGCTCACTTCTATCGATCACGCTCTTAATCTGTGTTATTTTGATCTTTGCCATGATGATTATCCGTTAAATACCTTTCCGATCTCAATTCCGCGGTGTTGTGCTACAGTAACTGCATCACGCATTTGTGATAATGCCGATACGGTTGCTTTAACCACGTTGTGCGGGTTTGATGAACCTTTTGATTTTGCCAATACATTATGTACACCTGCCGACTCCAGTACGGCGCGCATTGC
>JBEHXM010000129.1:0-13396 GCA_048498695.1 Bacteroidota bacterium | reverse complement strand
CATTAACTACGTGCTACTCCAACGCTTGCGACATATCGTCAAGCAGGTCGTCAATATGTTCAAGGCCTACGGATACACGTAGTAAATTGTGTGGTGTTTTGGTATCCGGGCCTTCCACAGATGCGCGGTGCTCAATCAATGTTTCTACACCGCCAAGACTGGTAGCCTGTGTGAAAATATGCAGTTTATTAATCACTTTACTGGCTTCATCCGATCCTCCCTTTACAAGAAAAGAGAGCATTCCGCCAAAACTCAGCATCTGGTCTTTTGCAATTTGATGCTGCGGATGCGATGATAATCCGGGATACATTACCTTTTCAATTTTGGGATGTTTTTCCAGATATTCAGCTAATAGTTGCGCATTATGAACATGCCCCCGCATACGGTAAGGCAATGTTTTGATGCTTCTTGCCAGGAAATAACAATCCATAGGCGAGGGAACAGCACCGCCTGCATATTGAATGTAACGTATTTTATCCCACCATTCGCTTTTCTCCGCGGTGATCAGCGCACCGCCTGTAAGGTCACTGTGGCCGCCGAAATATTTGGTAGATGAATGCATCACCAGGTCGGCACCCAATGCCAGCGGCTGCTGGCCTATTGGTGTAGCAAATGTATTATCAACAGCTACTTTGATGTTGCGTTTATGTGCAATCTCAACCACCTTTTTAATGTCTGTTATTTTTAATAGTGGATTTGACGGCGTTTCTACCCAAATCAAACCGGTGTTGGGTTTAATATGTGAAATTAAAATTGCTGTATCGTTTATGTCGATAAAATCAAATTCCAGTATCCCTGCAAACAAGGTTTTGATCTGGTTGCGCAAACCATGGTACATATCATCGGGCCCGATGATATGCGTTCCCGGTTTAAGGGATTGAAAAACCGCCATTCCGGCTGCGTTGCCCGATGAAAAGGCTGCTGCTTCAGCACCGCCTTCCAGTTTTGCCAATACATTTTCTAATGAGGTGCGATTTGGGTTACCGGACCTGCCATAGATATAACCAACGGGATATGATCCATCAGCCTCCCTCACAAACGTGGTCGATAAAACGATAGGCTGTATAACTGCTTTTGATGACTCATCATTTTGGTTACCGGCGTGAATAGCGATAGTTTCGATTTTCATAGAACAAAAATTTGAAGCAAACTTAAAGTTTTGAGGGCAGTAATTAATGTTTACACAGTCATTACATTAACATTTGCTATTTTTGCACCAAAGTTTATCTGATGGGAGCTGAAAGTAACTTACAAGTATTAATTCAAAATCCTGACCTTCCTGCTGATTTAAAGCACATTGCTCAAAAAGTTCTGAACGGCGAACGCATTACTTTTGATGAAGGCGTACTGCTTTTTGAGAAGGGTGAGTTAAGCTATCTCGGCGTTTTAGCCAATTATATCCGTGAGAAAAAGCACGGCGATAAAACTTATTTCAACCGTAATTTCCATATCGAGCCAACCAATCTTTGCGTATACGATTGCAAGTTTTGTTCCTACTCGCGCCTGATCAAGGAACGGTCTGAAGGGTGGGAGTACACGATGGATGAAATGCTGGATATTGTAAAGAAATATGATAATGAGCTGGTTACCGAAGTACATATTGTAGGTGGGGTATTACCGCAATACGATGTTCCTTTTTACAGTGAATTGTTCAGCAGAATAAAGGCGCACCGCCCTGAATTGCATGTAAAAGCTTTGACGCCTGTTGAATACCATTATATATTTAAAAAGGCCAAGATCGATTATGCCACCGGAATGAAGATGATGAAGGATGCAGGCCTGGAATCTATTCCTGGGGGGGGCGCAGAAATATTTCATCCGGAAATCCGTGAACAGATTGCTAAGGATAAATGTACCGGCGATCAATGGATAGCCATACACGAAGAATGGCATAAGCTGGGGATGCGCTCAAATGCCACCATGTTGTACGGTCATATAGAAAAATACTGGCATCGCGTAGATCACATGGAGCGTTTGCGCCAGTTACAGGATAAAACAGGCGGTTTCCAAACCTTTATCCCCCTGAAATTCCGTAATGGTGATAACCAGATGTCGCATGTGCCTGAATCAACTGTTGTGGAAGATCTGCGCAACTACGCCGTATCACGTATTTACCTGGATAATTTCGATCATATAAAAGCCTACTGGGCCATGATCAGCCGGAATACCGCACAACTATCCCTGAACTTCGGTGTGGATGATATTGATGGAACCCTGGATGACACCACCAAAATATACAGTATGGCAGGGGCAGAAGAACAGCATCCGGGAATGAGTACCAAACAACTGGTTGAACTGATTAAACAGGTGGGCCGCCACCCGGTTGAACGGGATACCCTGTATAATGTAGTGACCGATTATATGAACTTTGAGTTCCCCGAAGAACCCAAACCACAGTTTTATAAACTACCGGTGATTAATTAATTCATTGGTTCAATCGTTTATTTGTTCATTAGTATGATAAGATTTAATAAAAAAGTAATAATCACAGACTCATCGGCATACAATACCAATGAACAAGTGAGCCAATGAGCCAATGAACAAAGTAATTAAAACACTATACATCGTCCGCCATGGGCAGACAGATTTGAATAAACAGGGAATTGTTCAGGGCCGGGGAAGAGATACCGATCTGAACGAAGAAGGCCGCAGCCAGGCGCAGCAATTTTACCATGCTTATCAGCATATTGCTTTTGATAAGATTTATATTTCCAAACTAAAACGTACGCAGCAAAGTATTCAGCCATTTATTGATAGCGGACTTCCGTATGAAAAATTATCAGGATTGGATGAACTGGCCTGGGGTGTACTGGAAGGACAGCCGAGCACACCTGCAAATAAAGCAGCGTTCATGAAATTGCTCCGGGAATGGCTGGACGGCAAACTCGACAGCAAATTTGAAGGCGGTGAAAGCCCTAATGAAGTAAAGGCAAGGCAACTGGAAGCTATGCAAACCATCATGAGCCATCCGGAAGAAAAAACTGTACTGGTTTGTATGCACGGCCGGGCTATGAGGCTTTTGCTATGCATTTTGATGAACCGGCCTTTGACCGAAATGGAAAATTATCCGCACCAGAACCTGGTATTATATAAAATAACCTGGGACGGCGAAAAATATGAGATCGCTGATTTTAATAACGCACAACACCTTAAATAATTTCGTCCCGATAGTTATCGGGATCGGATTTAAGAATTTATAATATCTAATATACCCTGTGAAAAAAATAAGAATATCCGCTGTAAGCTATACTAATACCAAACCCTTTTTATACGGCATACAAAACACCGAAATTATTGACCAGATCGACCTGAGCCTGGATAACCCGTCAGATTGCGCCCAAAAACTAATAGATGATAAAGTAGATATCGGCCTGATCCCGGTTGCTGCCACATTGAACCTGCCCGAATGGCACATTGTTTCAGATTATTGCATTGGTGCTGTAGGCGCGGTTAACTCCGTTTTCCTGTTCAGTAATTGCGATATCAGGGAAGCTAAAACCGTTCAACTCGACCCGCAATCACGTACTTCAAATAACCTGGCGCGTGTATTACTGAAAAATCTTTGGAAGATAGAACCGCAATTGGTTACCAACGCCGCTGATTACGCTCAATCTACCGAGCCCAATACCGCTTTTGTGCAAATAGGTGACCGCACCTTTGGCAAAAAGGCACAGTATAAATTTGTATACGACCTGTCAGAAGAATGGCAAAAACTAACCGGCTTGCCTTTTACGTTTGCCGCCTGGATAGCTAATAAACCTATTCCGCAGGAGTTTATTACCGGTTTTAACGCTGCTATGAGGTATGGCCTCGACCATCGTGCAGAACTATTACAAGAACTGCCCACCCGGCTTGATTTCGATCTCGAAGATTATTTGATGCACAAGCTTGATTTTGAACTGACCGACGACAAAAAGAAAGCGCTTTATCTCTTTCTCGATTACATAAAAGCGCTATAGTATATATCGCAGAAGATTCTTCGCTGTAGCTCAGAATGACAAAGAAACTGGAGAGATTGCGTAAGGCTTATTCTTTTCCCCTCAGCATATCCAACGAATAAAAACTATCGCGCCAATAAATACCGCCTTGTTTAAGGTTTACTATGGCCGCCCTTAAAAAGGTAAAGGCCAATAGGAGACCTGAGAATGGGATCATGAGCGCATACCACCATTTATTGGGCGGCACCAGCACCATGTAGATCATGTGGAAAAGCAATACCGTAACGGCCATCAATCTAATAGTTGTTGTGCCGAAAATGAACATCAACGGCATGGGTAAAGCGATAAAAATTAAGACGGCGGTCACACTGGCAATGGTTTTTCCGAAATTATAGTCGGCGGTCGAAAATGCATTTTTCATCAATCCATTGCTAAACTGCCGCAGGCTGCGGTACCATTCCAGTTTGATATAACCTATACCTGTCAGCACATCCTGCCGCAACCCTGCCTGTTTTACCTTTTGGCCAAGCTGCAGGTCGTCATCCGGGCGCAGCCTGATAGTAATATGCGTCCCGATCTTTTCATAAGCATCACGCCTGATCAGGTTGAAAGCGCCAATGCCTGCGTAGCCCTTACGCCCTGGCTTTTTGGCATCCCAGGGTTTCAGGTTCATTACCAGAGTGATGGCAAAAGTAGCCAGTGCACTATTTAAAATGGCCGACCGGGAGATCACCTCGGGCAGTATCGGCAAATGGTCCAATTGATTGCTAACCGCATAGTTCAGTGCCCGGCTCAATGTATCCGGGTGAAATTTGATATCCGCATCCGTAAAAAGCATCCATTCTTCCGTGCTATTCAGGTAGCCCTGGTACAGGGCATTGTTTTTACCCAGCCAGCCATCAGGCAGTTCAGTAACCGTCACCATAATTAGTTGTGGGTAGCGTGTTTTGAAACCCTCCAGTATTTCGGCAGTGCGGTCTGTAGATCGGTCGTTTACCACGATGATGCGGTAATTCTGGTAATTCATATTACAAACGCTTTGCAGCGCCTTTTCCAGGTCGGCTTCCTCGTTACGTACCGCAATGATCACCGCCACGCCGGGTTGTTCCGCTATCAGCGGCTGTTTACTCAATTGCTGTAGTTTTGAAAGTCCGATAAGCAGGTAAATGGTAGATAATATGGTGATCAGGCTTATGACTAAGCTGTAATAAAAGAAGACCATGGTGAAAAGATTTGCGGGCAAAGCTAAGGAATTTGCAGCTGATTTATTCAGAGACGATAACAACGCGTACATCTTCTGTCATAACTTGTTCGTTCGAAAATGATAAAGCGGTTTCTTGTTCTTATTCCCTCAGTCCCCATTCTTTTTCAACTTCCCGCTGCAATAAAAGTTCGTCTATCCAGCGGTCGGCAATGTCAATACCCCGCTGTTTTTCCTGTGGCGTAGCGGTGCGCTCCAGGTAATCGCTGGTGCTAAAGGTGGTGTCCGGCATCCGTACGTTCAGTTCATGGGCCTTTTGCTGCCAAAGTGTATAACCGTTAACATCAGGATATAAGATAACCCTGCGGCCTTTCAAGGCTTTGCATCGGTCCAGTGTCAAACCGTTAAGGCTGCCCGCTCCCAGCCAAACATAATCAGGATGGTAAATGTTGGCTATTACAGCCGTTTTTTCGCTCTCGGCTATGGCAACTATTTTATGTGGATCGGCCTTTAGCAAATGTTCGCCAAAGAGGCATTGCTTTATGTTGATTGTAGTCCGGAAGTCGGCAAGACCGGAAGTCCGCAAGTTTTCTTCGTTATTATCTTTCGGACTTTCCCGACTTTCGGACTTTCCGACTACTAACGTATGCACCCAGGTAATATGCTCTTTCACCCTATGGCAATCTTCGGGATTATACAACATGATCTTGCCGGTGCGCACCCGGTTCAGGCTATCTACCTGCCAAAAAATGGTAGCGCCATGCCAATGGCTTGCCGTGCCTATGTAATATTTATGCGCCAGTTTAAGCGCTTGCTCCACATTAAACAGGGCAATTAAAAAACGGATAAAGTGATTATGCTGATAGCTGCGCAGGCTATCTTCCACATAATGCCAGGGTAGTACTTTATAATCTTTTGTTTCCCTTTGTTCAGGCTGAACATGTGGGAACACGTTAGCACCCGGCTTTTTATCGGGATTGGTTTTAAAGAATTCTCGCGGTGTAAAATGATAGCCGCAACTGTCTATCCGGTCACACATACCTACATGATCTGCAAGGTATTGTTGTGTGTCGGTATCGATGTAACGTTTAAAAGTATTGCGCCTGTGCCGGCAGCAGGGGCACATGGTTTTGCAATCCATACCACTGTATGGCTCCAATATAAAACGGTGTTTTTTCATGATGCTGATAAGGTTGGTTTGTTTGTTCGAAAGGGAGAAAGCAAAGAGCAACGTCATTGCGCCCCTCTTCGCGCGTCATTGCGGGGAACGAAGCAACCTCCCTTTAAGCAAATCAACTGTGCTGGTATTTTGTGGTTAGAACTTCATGCCCCTGATCACTTAACAACAGCTTCACGGACAATGACTTGCACAGTCCGGAGATGGCTTCGTTCCTCGCCATGACGTGGTGTTTATTACAGGTCTCTTCCTCCTTTTCGAACAAACAAGAAATTATGCCTGCGATTTCTGTTGGGCTGATTTTAAGATACGGTCGACTTTGGAGTGGGTAATGCCCATGCGTTCACCTATTTCGCGCAGCGTTAAGCCTTCCTGTTGCAGCTGCAAAGCTTCATCAGAACGGTCATAGCCTTCGCCGTGTCTCGTTTGTGTCAAATGGTCGCTCTCTTTGCCAAAGCCCCTGAACTCGTACTGCAAAAAGTTGTGCGGCTTGTTTACCTCGCATACGCAAACATTACTGCCGCCATACACCTGGTCGGTATTGCGCTGTTTTACCTGCTTCACGTAGCGCAGGTTCTTTTTTACCGCACTTTCGCCAATGGTGAAGGAACTGTCGCAAAAGTTCATCAGCATTTTACTGCCTTGCAGGTCGTTTCGGGTTATCTCTTTACGCGGGTCGCGTTTGGGTGTGTGTGCCAGTGCCAGTATGGATAGGTTATATTTCTTTTTTAAAGCTTTCAGGTGTTTCATCAATGGCAGCGCATCTTTGGCCTGTTCCGTTTCGGCACGCAGGTAGGTAATGTTATCAATAATGATCACCTGGCAGCCGGTTTGCACTAACTCACGCTCCAGGGCAGCATGCAGGTATTCATCAAAACTTTTGAAGCCCGGGGGAGCATCAACTTCGGGGTTCATTTCAGAGCGCGACAGGTTTTCGTGGAAATCGTAATGCTCCTCAAAATCTACAGAGTACCTGGCCTCAAACTGCTTTTCAGACAGCTCAAAGTCGAAATAAATTACTTGCTGTGCCTCGCATTCCATCTCAAAAGGATGTTTGGATTCGCCTTTGCTGATGGCATTAGCTATTTGTACCGCTAATATGGATTTGCCTACGTTACTATCGGCAAACAGGATACATAACTCACCCTCGAACCAGAACTTACCAAACAGCATTTTTGGTACCGGGCGTTTATTGGCGCTCTTGAGCCAGCTTTTGGCACTGCGGGTTGTAAATAATCCGCCATCGTTATTTTTTTGCGGGATGATCTTCTCCATAAATGACTCTAACTGGTCAACGGAGGTGTAATAGGTTGGTTTCATTTTTTTTTTGTGATTTGTAGTGGTTGTAAGGGTTAAAAAGGTTGTAGTAGTTGTAAGTGTTGTAGATGTTATGTTGGTGATTGGTAACCATTTCAACCTTTACAACATCTACAACTTTTCGCGCAGCGAATAAAAACACTCCCCCGTAGCCTACAATAGTATAGCAGCAGGCTTTGCGTTTTCCGGTGATATGGAAAACCAGTGGTCAACTAAGCAAAAGCAGGAGCCGGTACCAGCGCAGGCTTAAACCTTTTGACGATGTGATGGATCTTGTTTGTTCGAAAAGGAATTACAGGGTATCAAACAAACGGTATTTAATTAAGCGGTCAATACTGACCAGGGGGGATTGTGTTCATTACAAATGTACAGAATAGTTTTTATTAAAAAAGAATAGTCTGTGCTTATTAAATATAATCACCTGTATATCAGGTAAAATATTTTTTAGTTTACTATAAAGATAATTATTGATTATAAGGGGTGCAGTTCAGTTTCGAACGAACAAGAATTATCTGCATCATAGTATAACCCTTATATCGTTATAGAATAGAAAACATTAACTTCGGAAAAACAATAAACAGAAACTATGAGCAAAATTCTTTTCGACTGCGCCATATCATTGGATGGTTTTTTTGCAGGCGACAACAGGAGCCCGGACAACCCGATGGGCGGCGTGTCAGGAAAAATCCACGCCTGGATGTTTAAGCAAAAGGCGTTCTGGAAACACCTGAAAATGGAAGGCGGTGAAGAATACGGCGCCGACAGCAAGCTGATTGAAAATGTATTTGCCCGCACTGGTGCTTATATTATGGGAAAACGGATGTTTGAAGAGGGCGAGGTGCATTGGCCGGAAGACCTGTTTGGGGCAGATGTGTATGTGCTGACCCACGAAAAACGCGAACCCTGGGTGCAGCAGGGCACAACGACTTTTTACTTTGTGAATGGCGGCATTGAAAGCGCATTAGAAAAAGCCAGGCTATCTGCCGGCGAAAAGGATATCAGGATACAGGGTGGTGCCGATACTATTCAGCAATACCTCAACGCGGGGCTTATAGACGAATTTTTTATTCACATTGCACCGGTTTTCTTAGGAAGTGGTATCCGCCTGTTCGACGGCATGGACCCTTACAAATACGATATTAAAATTGCAGAAGTAATACCATCAGACCTGACAACACATTTGAGATATAAATTGGTGAAGAAATAAAACCCTAAAATGTATCGCCGCAAAAAATACTTATGAGGTTAATTGTGGTAATCTTTTAATCATGGTAATCATAGTTCAGACAATTGCGTTAAGGATTGCAGCGGATACCGGCCCGGTGGCCAATGCCCGTGCAGTATAAGCGTAAAGCCTGACCCGCAGGGAAACGCCCGGAAAATATATACTCACCCAAAACCAAATCCCGGTTTTCTGCTTGGTATATTGGAGCAAAAATTATTTCTATGAACTCATACTCATTACAGGGGCAATCTGCATTGGTTACCGGGGCTGATAGCGGCATTGGAAAAGGCGTGGCCCAGGTATTAGCCCGGGCAGGAGCGAAGGTGATCATCAACCATGTAGACGCACACGAGGTTGCGCAGCAAACAGTTGATGAAATTAAAGCCGCCGGCGGTGAAGCTTATGCCATCCATGCCGATGTAAGTAATGAGGCAGAAGTACAAGCTATGTTTGCCGAAATGTATCAGCAATATGGCACTATAGATATCCTGGTAAACAACGCCGGCTTGCAAAGGGATTCAAAATTTGTGGATATGACCCTGCAACAATGGCAAACGGTGATCAGCATCAACCTGACCGGCCAATTCCTGTGCTCGCGCGAAGCGGCAAAGGAGTTTATCCGCAGGGGAGTGGTAGAGGGCAGGAGCAAGGCTGCCGGAAAGATCATTTGCATGAGCAGTGTGCACGAAGTGATCCCCTGGGGAGGCCATGTAAACTATGCTGCCAGCAAGGGCGGCATTATGATGCTGATGAAAAGCATGGCGCAGGAACTGGCACCGCATAAAATAAGAGTGATGAGCATTGGTCCGGGTGCTATACAAACGCCTATTAATCATAATGCCTGGGAAACACCGGATGCACTTAACAAACTCTTAACACTGATACCCTACAATCGGATGGGTAAACCCGAAGACATTGGTAAGCTTGCCACCTGGCTGGCATCGGATGAGGCCGACTATATTACGGGTACAACTATATTTATGGATGGCGGGATGACCCTTTACCCCGGTTTTGCTGATAATGGATAAGTACTTATTAATTTAATACTGGCTTAATAATGTGGTCAATTGTCATTAAAATGCCACAAATATCGATCAAAACAGCTTATTGTATATTTTACACTAAGTTGTTTCAAAATTCATTAACATATTGTAAAAAATACACTATGTATTGCCGTTTATTTTATAAAAAATAAAAAATAGGCGATACAATTATTAAATATTTACAATAATTGGCTTAAATTTTAAATATCATCAACCTGTAGTTACTTTTGTTGCGGATTTAAAATTTAAAACAATGAAAAAATTATTTATAACAACTGCTGTGATTGCTACTCTGATTAGCACAAGCGTATTTGCCGATGGCACAAAAAAAGCAAGCACTACTGTAAATGTTTCTAACAGGGTGTTAAACAATTTCTATACTGATTTTGCTGATGCAAAAAATGTAAACTGGACTGTTAACAGGAATTTCCAGAAAGCCGACTTCGTTGCAAACGATACAAAAATGACTGCTTTCTATAATCTGCAAGGCGAGTTTGTAGCTTTAACTACTAGCGTTGATGCAAAAGCTATTCCTGCTAAAGCACAAGCTGAAATTGCTGACAAATACAAAGGTTATGCTGTGAAAGACGTAATCGTTATCCAAAATAACACTGAATTGAACCCTGACGCTGATGAAACAGGTTATTTTGTTGATCTGAAAAGCGATACTAAAGAAGTATTGGTAAGGATCACTCCTGAAGCTCACATTGAGTTTTACAAGAACGTAAAATAAGTCACTGGAGTTCAAAGACATCGGCAAGCCATCCCGGTTCGGGATGGCTTTTTTTGTTCTTTTTAATGCCGGGAAAGATGAAATCCTGATGAAAATTTAAAACAAATACCCTTTTCAGGCATTTAATAGTAGTAAACTATTATTATGTCCAAAACTATAATTGTATCAAACCGGCTGCCTGTAAAGATAAGTGACAGCGATGGTGAATATATTTTATCACCAAGTGAAGGGGGGCTGGCTACCGGTCTGGGTTCTATCTACAAACAAAATGATAATATATGGATAGGCTGGCCGGGTCTTGAGGTAACAGAGGATGATAAACGAAAAAAAATTACCCGGCAACTAAAGGAGCAAAGCCTGCTGCCTGTTTTTTTATCACAGGAGGAGATCAGTGAATATTACGAAGGCTTTTCCAACGAGGTACTGTGGCCTGTGTTCCATTACTATGCATCTACCTATGCTAATTACAAGCAATCTAACTGGGATTACTATAAACAGGTAAATGAAAAGTTTAAGGATGCCGTGCTCGATATTGCCAAACCCGGCGATACCATTTGGGTGCACGATTATCAATTAATGCTTTTACCTGAGCTGATCCGCAAGGAGCAGCCGGATTTATCAATAGGTTTCTTTCTGCATATCCCATTCCCGTCATACGAAATGTTCAGGCTGATACCCTGGCGCGCGGAATTGATCAAAGGCGTATTAGGCGCCGATCTGATCGGGTTTCACACATTTGACGATGTTAGGCACTTTTTGAATGCATCCACACGGATACTGCCTGTAACCTCATCTGCCAATATCATATCAGATGGTGACCGGTCGGTAGTGGTTGAATCATTCCCTATGGGGATCGATGATAAAAAATATGCATCGCTGCCCAATGACCCGGAAGTAAAAAAGGATATCAAACTGATCCAGGATACCTTTAAAAATACCAAACTGGTAGTGACCATTGACAGACTGGATTATAGTAAGGGAATATTGCAACGCCTGCAGGCTTTTGAGCATTTATTGGAGCAATACCCTGAATATCATGAGAAAATAGCACTTTATATGGTAGTGGTACCCTCGCGCGATACCGTACCGCAATACGCTCACCTGCGCGACCAGATAGATAAAAAGGTAGGAAGCATCAATTCCATTTACCGCACCATGGATTGGACGCCTATCCATTACTACTATCGTTCATTGCCTATTGAATTGCTGTCGGCTTTATACTATACAGCCGATATTTGCCTGGTAACCCCCATGCGCGACGGGATGAACCTGGTAAGCAAGGAATATGTAGCCAGTCGTATCAACAATGACGGAGTATTGATTTTAAGCGAAATGGCGGGCGCATCCAAAGAATTGATAGATGCATTGATCGTTAACCCAAACAACACCGTGGAGGTCGCTGATGCCATTATCCAGGCTATTAATATGCCCCTCGATGAACAGCAAAAGCGGATGCAGCAGATGCGCCAAATGGTATCTAAATTCAACGTGTCGCACTGGGTAAAGATATTTATGGATAAGCTGAAGGAGGTGATACAGTTCCAGCGGTCTATGCAAACGCGTTATATTGGTTCAGCTACCGAGCAATCCATATTGAGCCGTTACGCTAAAACCACCCGGCGGATTATCTTTTTAGATTATGACGGTACGTTGGTCGATTTTAAAGCAACTGCAGACCAGGCTGTACCGGATGAAGATTTGTACCAGATACTAAATCAACTGACAGAAGATCCGGCTAATCATGTCGTGCTGATCAGCGGGCGCAAGCACGAGAACCTTGGAGAATGGTTTGGCGATACGCCTATAGACCTGATAGCCGAACATGGTGCCTGGTTCAAAAAGCAAAGAGGGAACTGGCATAAGCTGCCGGGATTATCGGCACAATGGAAACATGATATAATGCCGGTGCTGGAAACATACGTCGACCGCACGCCTGGGACTTTTATCGAGGAAAAGTCTTTTTCATTGGCCTGGCATTACCGCAAAGCTCAAAAAGGGTTAGGCGAACTGAGGGCAGGGGAGTTGATGAACAACCTGAAATACCTGGCAAATGACAAGGGACTTCAATTATTACCGGGAGATAAAGTGGTTGAAGTAAAAAATGTGGAGATCAATAAAGGCAAAGCCGCATTAACCATGATAGATGGCGATAAATATGATTTTATAATGGCGCTTGGCGATGACTTTACCGATGAAGATGTGTTTAAAGCTGTACCCGAAAGTGCAATTACCATAAAAATAGGCAGTAACCTTTCGGCTGCAAAATTCTATTTAAGAACACCTGCTGAAGCCCGCAGGTTATTAAGATCTCTTGCAGAGAATAGTCTGGTAAAGCATTGACAAACTAACCGTAATTAAACGTTGAGCGCCTCTAAAAATGAATAATCAATGCAATCATTCTGGAAAAGGAATACAAAAAACATCAGGCATTGCAAAAACTCCAGTATTGCATTATTAAATTGAATTTTAGCAAGGAATGGCGCAAAATGATCTGAATTTTCAAGGATCATTAATTTTGAGCCGGGAATGTTTTCAGCGATCTCTCTGGTGTGGGTTTCCAGAATAATATCATTTTCGCCGGCCATCACTAAAGTAGGAGAGTTGATGCTGTGTAATTCTTCAAAGGTCAGGTTAGGCTCGTTTAACAAAAGCTCGTATATGCGTTTCTGGTTAACAGAATTAGGGTCTCTCCGGTATTTTAAGTCATCTATCAGTTCCTGTGTATAGGTAAATACAATATCCTTTAAAGCGGTAGATTTGGA
>JBEHXM010000128.1:0-13399 GCA_048498695.1 Bacteroidota bacterium | reverse complement strand
TTCGACCTGGCTAGGGCCGGGCTCGTTCTGGGACACCGCGACGAACTGGTCGGGCGCAACGGTGCCGACGGGGACCGCGACTCTGGCGGGCGCCACGCGGACGGCAATCGAGATCCAGTCGGACGCGGCGATCGGCACGATGCTGTTCACGCCAGCGGCGCCGGCCTATTCCTTCACGATCGATCCCGCGGCGACGTTCACAATCGACGGGTTCGGAATCAGCAACGCTTCTTCAAGATATCTGACAGGGATTTCTGGATGATAGCCGCTGAGGCGAAGGAGTTTGGGATAATTGATGAGGTATTGAATTAATGATAGTCGATGGTCCATGGTTAATTGTTGATGATTTAACTACTGCCAATAGCAATCAACTATGAGCCATGGACTATGGACTTACTCTAATGTGCTCCAACTGCAACAGATGGATCAGCCTCAACCTTGTTCACAATATTTCTACGGCCGATAAGCAATACACACAAACCAACGGCCGAAGTGCCTGCCATAATAGCCGCCAGGGGAATGGCAGAATGACTGGTAAACACGCTGATCCCAAACGAAGCGGCAGCGCCTAAACCTAACTGTATGGTACCGAGTAATGAGGAAGCTACACCCGCGTTTTTTGGAAAGGGTGCCATACAAAGTGCGGATGTATTGGGATTGATCAACCCTATACAGCATAACACCAGGAAGATCATGACCAGGGTGCCTGCAAGATTATACCATCCGTTGATAGCTCCAAACAAGAAAACAACACCGCAAATCACCTGGCTAACCAATGCTACCCCGATCATTTGTTCACTTTTGAAGCGTTTGATCAGCAGACTATTGATCTGGCTTGATCCTATAAAACCTACTGATAACCCGGCAAATATCCAGCCGTATTCTGTTTTGCTCAGTCCGAAAACATCCATAAACACTAAGGGAGAGCCCGCAACATAGGCGAATAATCCGCAAAAGGCCAGGGAACCGGCAAAGGCATAAGTATAAAATTGAGGTGTACGGATCACCAGCAAAAAGTTACTGATAATAGGTCCTGGTTTTAGGGAATAAGAAGGATCTGGCTTATAGCTTTCGGGCAGTGTAAAGAATATTGCAATTAAAATTAATACGGCAATACTAAGCAGGACTACAAATACCGATTGCCAGCCAAAAGCTTCGGCCAGGTAACCGCCTGCGGTGGGAGCCAGAAGCGGGGATGCCCCTAAAACCAGGAATAACAAGGCAAATACTTTGGCATTATCTTCTACCGGGAAAAGATCGCGCACCATAGCAATTGATGCCACCCCGGCTGCACAACTGCCTATCGCCTGCAATACTCTGATAGCGATCAGCATCTCTACCGATGAGGATAAAAAGCATCCTACCGAAGCCACAATGTAAAGACTTAATCCGAAGTATAGCGGACGCTTGCGTCCGAACCTGTCCATCAGCGGACCATAGATCAGTTGCCCGGTAGCCAGCCCGATAAAAAAACTGGATAGTGACAGATCGACTCTTGCTGTAGTAGTGTTGAGCGATTTAGCAATATCCTGGAAAGCAGGCAGGTACATATCAATAGAAAAGGGACTGAGCGCGGTAAGCGTACCTAAAATAAGCACCAGGAAAAAGTAACGTTGTCTGGTCATAAATATAATTTCCGCCCCATAGTTACAAAAACTATATGAGGTATCAGCCGTGGAAAATCAACATGACTAAAAAATTACTTTGAATACCTTTCATCAAAATTCAAATTATATATTTGGGAACCTAATACTAACTTATGAGCAAGCACATTGTAGTAAAACCGGTCTTGATCGCCGTGTTAATGACTGTATTATCTTCCTTTTCATTCGCTTCAAAAAAAACTATACCCATTAGAGCCATCAATTTAGCAGGATTGGTATTTGATGCGGGAACTCTGTCGCCGGTTGATGCAGCAAAAATTTATGATGGCGATGGTAATTTGCTCGGTTCAACAGATAAGAGAGGTTACTATAATGTCACTATAAATTATGCCAAAAGCGGGGAAATGTATTTCAAAGTAAAAATTGAGAAGCAAGGATTTCAGAATCTTGAACATTCCGAGCATTGGG
This sequence comes from Bacteroidota bacterium, assembly GCA_048498695.1. Lineage (GTDB taxonomy): Bacteria > Bacteroidota > Bacteroidia > Sphingobacteriales > Sphingobacteriaceae > Mucilaginibacter. The sequence continues at coordinate 11,327 of JBEHXM010000128.1, read as the reverse complement.
GTAACCTGGGAGATACAAAAACTATCATTTACTTCGGATTAAAAGCGTCACACTCAGATGCAAAGCCATTTTCATCCTTTGGAGGTAACACGCCTATTAAAGACGACCTGGGTTATCAGAATGTGCTTCATCATTTTGATAAAGTGAAACTCGAAAAGGCATTTAATGATAAACTGACCACCTCAAAGGCGGGTAATGAAAACGTGCTGATAAAAATTGAAGATCAGTTTTATATAGTTGATCGTACGGGCTGGATAAAAATCAATTCGGAGAAAGACCTGATCTCGATAGATGGTGAGCGGGTATTGACCGCAGATAAACTGAATTCTACTATTAAACGGAAAGATGTTAAGGGCATGACCCCGCTGGATTCAAAAGAGGCAAAATTTGCCATTTATACTAAAACGACGCATAAATAATGTTTGCAGCCGACAAAATTTTGTTGCTACATTAGCCTTATTGCTCTGTCAACCTACAAACAACGCATTTAATGGCTCTACTAACTATTCTTTTCTGCATCATCCTGCTCGTTATATTGGTGAGCTGGGCTAAAGTGAATCCCTTTCTTTCTTTTCTTATCGTTTCAGTTACCGCCGGATTATTATTGGGAATACCAATGGACAAGATCACCACCTCGGTACAAAAAGGGTTAGGCGATACATTAGGGGCCATCACCATTATCATCTGCCTGGGCGCCATGACGGGCAAACTGGTAGCTACCAGCGGGGCGGCACAAAAAATTGCAGAAGTATTGGTAAAACTGTTCGGCGTAAAATATATACAATGGGCGTTGGTAGTGGTTGGATTTATTGTAGGGATACCACTGTTTTATAATACAGGTTTTGTGCTGATGGTTCCGCTGATTTTCTCAGTGGTATACAAGTATAAATTACCTGCAGTATACATTGGTTTGCCCATGCTGGCGGCTTTATCGGTTACACATGGTTTTTTGCCGCCACACCCCTCGCCTACTGCACTGGTAGGTATGTTCCATGCCAATATGGGTACGACTTTGGTTTACGGGATGATCCTGGCCGTTCCGGCTATTATTTTGGCAGGACCTGTATTTGCAAGTACCCTGAAGAAAATACCTTCAACACCATTGGAAACCTTTGTCGCAAAGGAACTGCCTTCGGATCAGCTACCAGGGGCGTTTAACAGTTTTTTTACTGCCTTGCTGCCTGTTATCCTGCTGATGGCAAGCGCCTTTTATTTGAATTCCGACCATACTACCGGGCCGATGCATCAATTTATTGCATTTATTGGCGATGCACCTATCGTGATGCTGATCTCTATCATTTATGCTACCTGGTCGTTAGGTATCCGGCAAAGCATGAGTTTGAAACGCATTGCCGAACTATATGGCGATGCGGTAAAAGACATTGCAGGCATCCTGCTCATCATAGGCGGTTCAGGTGTGTTCAAGGAAGTGCTGGTAGCAAGCGGCGCCAATAATGATATTACTGCCATGATGCAAAGCTTTCACCTGCAGCCGCTTGTTTTGGGATGGCTGCTGGCTGCCATTATACGCATCAGTTTAGGTTCGGCTACAGTAGCGGGTTTAACGGCAGCGGGTATCGTATCCACTATGGTATTGCACGATCACACAATTAACCCTAACCTGATGGTATTGGCTATCGGTGCAGGCAGCCTGGCCTTTTCGCATGTGAACGACGGCGGGTTCTGGATGTTTAAGGAATATTTTAACCTCTCAATAAAAGACACCATCAAATCATGGTCGGTAATGGAATCTATTGTTTCGGTTGTGGGGATAATTGGGGTGCTGATAATCAATGCTGTTATCAGTTGATTGGTAGTGATTAGAGAGCAGTGATTAGTTTAGACGATGGTTTAGAATTTTAAAGTTTACTGATGTCTTTCGATATAGGAAGCTATCCGGCCCAGCTCCGACCGGCTTAAAAGGTCGCCCTCGTAATGCCATTTCCCATCAGCTTCAATAGAAAACTTACCTAAAAAGTCGGGGTTCTTACTATCAGGCAGGCCATCATTTTTTTCGTTGATCTCCAGTTGCTCTGTAAATAAGTTCGACTCGTTATCCACAGAGCTTTTATATATTTTGTAATTACCGGTATCTTTAAGGGTATTGCCTGCTTTTTTTAACACAGGTTCAATAATAATGGTTCGTTTTGAACCATCACTCTGGTCGAGTTGAAAATATGCCGGATTGATCATAAATTTACTGGTGATATAAATACAAAACCTGCATAATATTGTTTGGTTTTTTGATGATCAAAATCCGTATTGAGTTGTTTATTCAATTAGTTGTATGATGGAAAGCAAACCAACCCACCCTTTCGGCAAATTGGGAAACCCTGCACAACGCGCATTAGCTAATGCCGGGATCAAAACATTGGAACAATTATCGCAAGTAACAGAAAGTGAATTGTTGAAACTTCATGGCATGGGTAAGGCTTCGCTGCCTGTACTCAGAGAAGCGTTAGCGGCTAAAGGACTTTCATTTGCTAAAAAGCACTAACAGCAATCCCTATTTTTCAAACTCTACCGGGTCGGGCCCAGCCAGCAGGACATCTACGATCTTATCCAGCTCGGGACATTTCTCGGCGGTCTCGGTGCCTAATTCAACGAGTGCTTGTATATTTTTCGCGGAAGCATCGTCCATTTCCGGATCGGCATCTCCCAGGCTTGTGGGTTGTATCCTGATGTAATTTGCCTGGTTATCATGCGCCGAGAACATTTTTTTCATATGAAAATCTGTCACTTCGGATGCGCCCGACATCATAATATCGATCACCGGTTTTACCCAGCCTACCGCACCCCAGTGCTGCGCCTTATCATACTGATAATGTTTTACCTGGGTGCCCGTGCCTATAGAAACCACAAACATATTGTTGGCTGTCGGACTGCCTTTTGCATTGCGCACTTCCGAATAGGCGCATAATGCGGGATTATTGGCGAACACGCCGCCATCAACGCAAGGATAGGAAACACCGCTAACCGATTTGATCAGCCCCGCCTGGAAATAGGTTGGTGCTGCAGACGTAGCCCGGCAAACATCCTTCACCCAAAAATCTGCTTTATCACCCAATAAGGCATGATCCTGCTGGGCAAAAAACTTGGTTTCCCTTCTGTCAATATCATAGGAGGTAATGATGCATGGCTTCAAAAGCTGGCTGAGCTTTAGGTCACCGAAATATTTATGCAGGCAGCCTTCAATACCTTCTGCATTATACTTTTCCTCCAAAACACCATTCAGTGATATCGTTTTGTGCCATATACTGGTATCAAATATCACATCCCCGTTCTCCACATAAAGCTGTACAGCCTCTTTTGCTGAAAAGCGGGCTTTTTTAGGATCATCTTTTGACGGGCATAATAAAACGCAGGTTAGTATACCGCCTGTGCTGGTGCCGGCGAAGAAATCAAAAAAATCAGCGATCCTGGCATCGGGGTTATTGGTGCGTTGCTGCAATTTGGTTTCAAGGGCAACTAATACCTGGCCGGGTATTATTCCGCGTATACCACCGCCATCAATAGACAGTATCTTTTTCATGGTTCAAAGGCTTGGAGTTGATTTTTTTTAATAAAGCTATAAAATTTTATCGCTCAATTAAAATAGCCTTATTTATTAACCTGTAGTTATATCAAAACGCTTGGTATTTCGCATCAGCACCTGTTTTTGTAATTTGATCCTGCTCTGTTTTACTCTCCTCCAGAAACTTCTTTTTTACAGTGCTCGCCATCTTATGATCGCCGGTATGGCTCCATCCGGGTGGCATAATGATATAGAGAAATTTGTTTTTGATACCGGGTGCTTTGGCTACGTCTTTCCCTAATGCTACTATCTCGCCAAAGTAGGCATCCAAAAAACTATGTGGTTTCATCGGGCGGGTAATACCATATTCAATAGGCATTTCGCGGTCCTCGGGCTGATAGGTGTGGAAAACCTTGTCCCAGATATTTAACAGGTTACAAAAATTGGTATCCATGTACACCGGGTTTTTCGCATGGTGTACGCGGTGGTGTGAAGGTGTAAGAACAATGCGTCCTAAAAACCCGAAGCGGGCATCTTTAACCAGGTTTTCCCCGATATGGATAAAAGCGCCCCAGGTACCATCAATAAACATGATCACAAACAGCATAGCAGGGTTAACACCCAACAAAATACAAATAGAGGTACGGATAACATCGGCATAAGGCGCTTCCAAAAAGAAATGGGCATAGGTAACCGACAGGTTCATTGATGCCGGCGCATGGTGGGTAGAGTGCAAACACCACAAAATGCGCACCTTATGCGCCAGGAAGTGATAAATAAAATGTGAAAACTCCCAGATGATATACCCATAAATGAACCAGTACCAGGTAAAGCTGAGCTTAAATATGGAATGTTTCTCGAACAAACCGATGCACAAACCCACCATTGCAAAAGAAATGAGCCGGCCCACAAAGGCGTTGAGCACATAAGTAAAAAAGGATATCTTATAATCGATCACTTTGAAACGTTTATAAAACGCAGCCCTGATGATCTCTATCAACAATAAAAAAGGGATAAGCGGCCCCAAGACAGAGGTGATACCATGCCAGGTAAGCAGCTCATCATACTTGCCCGACTTCAAAATATCGATCAGGTTTCCAAAACCAAAGAAACCTGTAAACTCATGCCATATCGCTCTTAGAAAATCCATTACTATAAATAATTGGTTGTGCCTGCTAATTTATAACGAAAAAATCAACCTTTTAATCTTCATAACAAACCAAATACATGGTTTGGTGTTCAATTTGAATTATGGCCGACTATAATATTATCTATATCGCTAAAGATCAGCAACATTATTTATGGAATGGGAGCGGGTTCGATTTTTTTGATAAAAAAGAAAATGAAAAGCTAATGTTCAGCGGTAAAACCTATGAGGATAAAGAATTACCCGGCGCCATCAAAAAATGCCGCGGGGCTGTAAAAATTGCTTTTCCTACGGATAATGACCCAGAATTAAAACCAGTAGAAGTACCTGTAAACAGCAAGGATGAGAGCAAAGGCCACTCCGGCCATATTACCTCCTGAGATCAGGATTGAATGTAGCTCCTCAGTTGCTCAATCGTTTCCAGGTGAGTTAGTATGTTTTCGGTCACAAGGTCGTTAATAGAAATGATGCCGCACAGGTGGTCGTCCCTAAATACAGGCAGGTAACGAATATTACCTTCACTCATAATGTGCATACAGGTTTCAACAGAATTATCTGGTGTTATCCTGGGCAGGCCGGTCGTCATGATCTCTTTTACTGATGTTTCTTCAGATGATTTTCCCTTCAATATCACTTTACGGGCATAATCCCTCTCGGTAAGCAGACCCTGATATTCTCCGTTTTCAGTCACCACTACCGATCCGATGTTTTTATCATCCATCAGTCTTAATGCATCCAGCACGGTGGTGTTTGCGTCAATGGTAATCACACTGGTCCCCTTACGGGTAAGAATATTTGAAACTTTCTTCATAACATGCAGATTTTGCGGGCAAACAGGCTTATACTCAAATATACAAAATGAATTGTAACAAAATGAATAGTAAATGCATGATTATTTCAAAATGTAATGTTACTTTTAAGGGGTCAACCATATCAATTATTCACATGAAGAGAACCGTTACTTTCTTTGTTGCTTTATTCTTATTTGTCAGTCATACCTCTTTTGCCCAGGAGGCAGCACAGGGACAATATTATACTTCTTTTGATGGTACGAAGATATATTACGAAGTGCAGGGTAACGGATATCCCGTAGTGCTGATCCATGGATTTTCGGGTACCAGCCAGGGATGGAAAAAGGGGGTACTTTACGGGAACCTGATCAAAGGCGGCTATAAGGTGATCATACTGGATCTGCGCGGCAATGGCCAATCGGACAAACCTCATACCGATGCTGCTTACTCAAACGATGCCGAAGCAAAGGACATTATGGGTTTGGTGAGCGCATTGAAAATTAACAATTATAATGTGGTAGGATATTCAAGAGGGTCGATCATCGCATCCAGGTTATTAGTGCTTGACAACAGGGTAAATAAAATCGTGATGGGCGGCATGGGGGATGCTTACACTGACCCGAACTGGCCAAGGCGGATACATGCTTACCGGGCATTGATGGGTGCCAAAAATTTTCATGATGTGGATGATATGATGACTTATATCCATAGCCAGCATTTTGACGAACAGGCACTTGCCATGCAGCAAAAACATCAGCCTTCAACCAGCGCAGCTGAACTGTCCAAAGTAAAAAAGCCGGTACTGATCATACGCGGAACCGAGGATAAGGAAAACGGATCAGAAACAGGATTAAAGCGGTTAATCCCCGGCTCAAAGCTTACTTATGTGCCCGGTGACCATAACACGGCATCAAAAAACAACCAGTTTTCGGCAGCTGTATTCTTTTTCTTTTAACTGCTATCTTATTATACCGACTTTTACGTTAGTAATCTGACGATCCCTAAACAAATTGTGAAGGCTGATTGTGTTTTAAGGGACTAATGTATAGATTTCTGACTTTTGTTTTCTTTTGTTCATTACCTGGCCTGGCACAAGCTCAAAGTTCAATTGATCCCAGTAAACGGATTGATACTACAGGCAAAAAAGATATTATTAATATCGCCAAAACGGTATTTCATGTTGACCCCAAGCCTGATACCGCGTCTAAAAAAGGAAAATCTTTTTATTTTTCAATTTTGCCGCTTTCGTCTGCAGTGCCTGGTGGGGGTCGTGCCATATTTACCTCTACTACAGCCGGTTTTTATATGGGCGACCGCAGTACGACCTATCTTTCCACAGTTAGCTTTGCGCCATATTTTAATTTTAAAGGGCGTTATGGATTGCCATTCCGCTCAAATGTGTGGCTAAAGGATAATAGCTGGACCATACAGGGTGATACCCGCTTTTTAGTTTACCCGCAGCTTACCTGGGGGCTTGGTGGGAAGCAACCCGAATTCAATAAGTTTGTTGTTAATTACGAGTACATCCGTTTTTATCAAAGCGCCCTTAAGCGTATCACTTCATACCTGTATGCAGGTTTGGGCTACAACCTGGATTACTATATGGATATAGAGACCAATGACAGGAATGCACTTCAAAAATTTACCGGCTATCCGTTCGGCACCTCATCAGACCATAATTCGTTTTCATCCGGCGTTACTGCAAACCTGCTTTATGACAGCCGTAATAATGTATTTAATCCCTTACCCGGTGCTTACACCAGTGTTGTTTACCGGTTTAATGCACATGCGCTTGGCAGCGATGCCAACTGGCAATCCTTATATATTGATATGCGCAAGTACATATCGCTCACCCAAACCAAACAGCAAAATGTACTGGCCTTTTGGGCTTATTACTGGAAAACGTTTGGCAATGGCATCCCTTATCTCAACCTGCCAAGTATTGGTTGGGACCCTTACCAACGTTCAGGCCGGGGCATAGAGCAAAATCGTTACCGCGGCAAAAGCCTGCTTTATTTTGAAACTGAATACCGCCGTGATATTACAGCCAATGGTTTGCTGGGTTTTGTAGTCTTTGCAAATATTAATTCAGTGACGGAGCTTGCAACAAATAAGTTCAGCTACTGGCATCCTGCAGGCGGAACCGGTTTGCGTATTAAATTCAACAAAAGCTCGGGTACTAATATTGCAATAGACTATGGATTTAGCCAGAATTATTCATCCATTATACTTGGCCTGGGTGAAGCATTTTAAAAAAAAATATTGCCCGAAAATCCAGCTATCGCCATTGTAAGACAAATATTACAATCCTAAAAAAATATTTATTTCTAAAAGTAAAATAATACATTATATTTGTTATAGTTCGATAAAGATATTTAGCCCAAACTTTACTCTAAACCGAGTATCCACAATTGATCCTTGTAAGCTCTTTCTCGGCATTACATTATATTAACTGTATCTTATGTTAAAGCGTGTTTTAGTTTTGGATGATAATCAGGACATACTTGAAATGGTTCATGAGGCATTGTCTTATGAGCAATTTGAGGTAAAGAGCATTGCCGAGAGCAAGCAGGTATTGCCGCTGATCGAATCTTTCCATCCTGACCTTGTTATACTTGATTACCGTGTGGCCGGTGAGAACGGAGGCGAAATATGCCGGCAGATAAAAGCGCATCCCCAATTTAATAATATGCCTGTCATTATTTTTTCCGCCTACATCAATCACGATGATGAGATCATGGCATACGGTTGTGACGCGGTGATCAATAAACCCTTTGACCTGGTTGAACTGATCAAGAAAGTAAACGACCTGATCTGCTAAACAGCCACGAACATCAAATATTACGCATCTATTTATTTTCTTCCTACCGGCTATAATTATAATATTACTGATGTAAAAAAATACGCAAACAGTTAACTTATTATCCACAATTGACTATAGGCAATTGACATGATTTATAATTTTATTATTTTTAGGTCTTATTGCTATTTTAAGTGGAAAGAGATCCGGCTACTGTTATAAAACCTGCAACTGTCCGTTATTGTCAAAAATGCGGTTCTCCGTTTCATTTCCAGCTTCACCGTAACTGGTTTGTTAAGATCTTTCTTTTTTTCCTGCCGCTAAGAGTTTATTTCTGCGCAAAATGCCAGAAAGCCAGGTATATTATTGTCAAAAAGAAGAAGTCTGACGCCAATTTATCTCCAAAAAACGATGTACTGAAAACAGGTAACATGGTGTCCTAAAATTTTGACTATTCGTTATCCCTTCTTTCAATATACCGTTGCTGCAAAGCAAAAGAGCATAATATTATCATCTTGGTATAATTATTGTGTAAATATTACACAATATTATTTATGCTAATTTTTTACTATAATAATGAACGAGATGCAACGGATATTAGCGGTGGACGATAACGAGGATATTTTGGAGATAATGAAGCTAATACTTGAAGGTTACGATTATGAAGTAGATACCCTTACCGATGGGCATTTATTATTTGATCAAATAAAAGAATACAGGCCCGACCTGATACTGCTTGACATTATGCTCGGAAGCATGGATGGACGCGAATTATGCAAGTCCCTGAAATCAAACGATGATACCCATGACATACCTGTTATCATGATATCGGCAAGCCATACCTTATCCGAGCGCTTTACGCCATGTGATGCGCCAAATGATTTTTTAGCGAAGCCATTTGACATTTCCGAATTGCTGAGTAAAGTGCAAACACATCTATCTGCCGCATAATTAAGGCCTTCCTTTAAACAAATTGATTTGTGCAAAAGCGCCTACTTTTTCAGGCCATAACTTTTTAGTTCCTTATCTATTTTTTTATCCCACTGCTCCTGTGCCTGCTTATCCTGCCCGTGGTGAGTTTCGGTATCATACTGCTTTTGCATAGCTGTTGCTTCTCTCAACGTTTCCAGGTACTGAACATTTATCGGGCCATCAAAATTCTCAACAGGCAGGTTCATAGCCAGTATTTTTTCTTTAAAATGTTCGCTTACCAGCTTTTCGAGATCAAAATGACGTTGTTCATGGTTTAATATATAATCATCCCGCCCACCTTCCCGTACCCAGCAATCGCTTTTGGGCGCGTCCACCTTTATTATAAGGTGAACATTGATGACACCATTTACCACTTCAATCTTTTCGATATAACCAATACTGGTAAAAATCTCGGCCTCAAACCGGTTGTCACGGGGCTTATCCTTAAAGTCGGCCCAGTTAAGCGGACGGTCGGGCGAATAATAGATCGTATCCCCTTCGGGCTTTTCAGAATAATCAGTAAACTTTACTTTTACACTCCTGGCCAGCAATGGACTATTATCCACATGGCTATTGATCCAGGTATTAAAATAAGATAAGGCATCTTCAATACCCTGTCGCAATATGGGTTCCGCATCTGATGGTTGCCCCCCAGGCCGGTTATACCGGATACCGCTCCGGTAATCGATCAGGTGTATGGTTTGGTAGCTGAGTTGTAAGGCAAATGAAAATACAATTGCCAGATGGCCGCTCACACGGCCGTCGGCTACATTGCTTTCGGTTACTTTAAATTCTTTGATGGTAAGCATTACAGGACGCAGCGTAGTATCGCGTTGCAGGTTATTTGAAAGGAAATTTTTGATCGCTAAGACCGCCCCGCCCTTCAGGTCAACATTTAAAGGTGAATGAATGGAGTCCTTATTATCTATCAGCGATGCCACCGAGCTGCGGTCTTCCCGCTCATCTGCCACATCAGCAATATAAAATTCGTGCGGGGTGAAATTAAGCTTTTCATTACGCAGAATGATGGGATCACCTGATCTTTGAATGCCAGGAAAAGCTTCGCAAAATAAAATACACACAGGGGCAAACAATAAAAATATTAACCGGGTTATCGTCATACCGAATGCAACGAATTGATAATAATACTATTGTGAGGGGTTATTTTTTAATAGAGTACTACAGAAAGTTTTCCACACCAATAACAAGCATATTATACAACCGTTCATTAAAATAAAAAACGTTATTCACATTTGTGAATTACTTGTGTGGATTGCATTTTTGTGTTATACCTACTTTCGCATATTGATATACTGCGCTTATGACCAAATTAAAATACATCTCTATAATTGTTCCTGTATTTTTCGCCCTCACTGCCAGCGCCCAGCAAGACCCTGCCTTCCAGGTTTACCGTACCTACCATGCAGCTACTGATATGCTGAATAAAGGTAAGTATGTTGCGGCGGCCGAGCAATTCCGTTTGGTGGAAAGATCGCGGCTAAAAACCAGTACGCAACCGCAGTTTGAGTCGGAGTTGTCACTGGTAAAAGAAAACGCCCAATATTATGAGGCAGTGTGTGCGCTGGAGCTCGGGAACGATGATGCCGAAAGCCTCTTTATGAAGTTCATTAAAGAGCATCCTGAAAACCCATTAGCTAAGGTAGCTTATTTCCAGATTGGTAAATATTACTTTAAACAGGGAAAGTATGCCGATGCCTTAAAATGGTTTGATAAAGTAACCGCCGGAGAACTGATAGGCAGCCAGTATACTGAATATAAATTCCGTAAAGGCTATGCCTATTTTGCTACCAATGATTATAAGAATGCTCAACTGCTGTTCAGCGAAGTAAAAAATGAAAAATCGCCTTATACAGAGGATGCTACTTATTACTTCGCCTATATCGCTTACCTGAACAAAGATTACCACCTGGCGCTGCTGAATTTTGAGAAACTTAAAAACTCAAAAAAATACGAAAACAGCTACCCATACTATATTACCGCTGTATACTTTCTGGATAAACGCTATAACGATGTGATCAGCTATGCAGTGCCTATTTTAGATCGGGTAGGGCTTCACATCCTGGTGCAGCACCTGCCAGAAGG
>JBEHXM010000127.1:0-13517 GCA_048498695.1 Bacteroidota bacterium | reverse complement strand
CCAATGTTTTGAAAGATTTTGGCGGAATGAAAGAAAAAATTCCTCATGACCTGATCGCGAAATACGAAGGAATAGTGATCATTCCAAGACTGATCAATGCCGGATTAGGAATTGGCGGCAAGCGAGGTAAGGGTATAGCGGTAGTTAAGCTCGATAACGGCAAATGGAGCGACCCGGTATTTGTTACTTTAACAGGTGGCAGTGTTGGTCCGCAGATAGGCGTACAATCTGTTGACCTGGTGCTGGTATTTAAACATAAAGGTGTTCTATCCAAGGTTAAGAATGGCGACTTTACGATAGGCGGTGATATATCTGCTGCAGCCGGACCTGTTGGCCGTACCTCATCAGCTAATACTGATTATAAACTGGAGGCTGAAGTTTATTCTTACTCACGCAGCCGCGGATTGTTTGTTGGTATCAGCATCAACGGATCGAGCTTGTCATTCGATAAAGATTCCAACCATAGCTATTATGGTGAGGGCATGAGCTCGCAGGATATATTTGCTACCGGTAAAAGCAATACATCAGCAGTCAGAACATTAAAAGTGACTTTAGCAAGTTTATAAGATTGCCTTTTAAAAGCGTCCCGATGATCACCGGGGCGCTTTTTTATGGATTTTTGAAAACTTTTTTTACCAGTATTCCCGACAGTGCCGACATGCCGCCAACAATTCCGCCGATAAGCGCAGTTATCAGCAATATCAGTATCCAGTTGGGCAATTGAAATAGTTTTGCTACACGCTGGGCAAGCATATTATCATTGGGTATACTTTTAATCAAAGCTAATATTGCCCATGCAAAGAAAACGCCGCCAAAGCCCGACCAGAAGGATTGACCGGATGTTTTACCCAGAAATAATGCAGCCAGGAAGGCAATTATGGCCACTATCCACCAGGGTAAAAAGAAACCGCTTGCCAGCGATAAAATGAGTATAATAACGAGTAGCATATTATTTGCTTAAGGTTAATGTGAATTTAATGCGGACAGAACTTTCGGTTGGCGATTGTAAAAACAGCAGTTCGTTCAGTTTGCCATCTTTCCAGGTATCAAACATATCTTCATAGTAATAGCTGCCCGGGTTGCCGGATTCACCTCCGGGGAAAACGCCATAGCCTTTTACCTGCGGCCCCATTTGTACCACCATGCGCCATGAAGGACCGGTGCCTCCGCGTAAGGCATTGATTACGCCGCCCGTACCTCCGGTATAAAAATGGCCGGTACCGAAACCCGGTAAATTTGCGAGATGGTTGATGTGGGTGTCTTTAATATTACCCCATTGCCATTTTTCGCCAGGTTGCCCGTGATCGCGGTATAATTCATCCACTGACACCGTAAATGAACGCATTACAATTTCTGCGCAGGTTTCTTCCTTATGAGGTGTATGCTCATCATCAAACCATTTAGAATGTGGTTCGGTAAGCAGCAATTTTTCTGTACGATCCATTGATGGCGGGTTCAGTGCCACGTTTTTATTTTGGAACTCATCCCATACCATGCTGTAAAATTTGAGCCACCAGGCATTAAAAACCGAAGCGCCCATTGATGCGGCATTATAATGCTTATCCCATCTTCCGACGATCTGAAAGGCCTGTAATTGATTTTTATCCAGTTTTGTAGTGTCGATATATTTGAGCAGGGTTGGCAAAACATCCTGTGCCCGCATACTGTAATTGTCCATTTGTAGCAATCGTATACTGTCTACGGTGGCATTTTGCATTACTTTCAAACGATCGTTGATGCGTTTGCCGCGATCATATAGTTCAAATCGCCAGTTGATATAATAAGGATAGGTCTGATCGGTTGATGATTGATTGGCTGAACTGACAAACCCACGCGGTGGATTTTTAACGGTCGGGTTTTGATCATAGGGTATCCAGCCATGCCAGTCGTTGGCCGGGTCGCTGCCATCCATAATAAATTTGCCCTGATCTTTAAATTTCAACGGTATCTTTCCATTTGGGGTAATGGCAATATCCTTATCATTACTTGCAAAAATGAAGTTTTGTGCGGGTGCCGTATAATAAGTTAAGGCTTTACGGTAATCGCCATAATTCTTTCCGCGGTTAAGGAGATAAAAGGTCATAAACTCATCCGATTCATCATGTGCTATCCACCGCAGGGCATTGCCCACGGGTATATTAGCAAAACTCTTTTTGGGCTTCTGGCTAATATTGTCATATACAACCGGCCCGTGATGGGTATAGATCACGGTATCATAAACTGTCTTGTGTCCGCGCACATTAATAGTTTCGATGCGTTTGTTTACTTTGTTCCATTGGTTATTATACCAATATTCGCTTTTTGTGTTATCCTTAAAACGTACCTGGTACCAATCCAGCACATCGGCATCTACATTGGTAACGCCCCAGCTTATTTTTTGATTGTAACCGATCACCACGCAGGGTGCGCCGGGCAACGATACCCCATATACATTTACCGTTGGCGACGACATTTGCAGTTGGTACCAGATAGAGGGGAAAGTTAAATTCAGATGCGGGTCATTCGCCAGTATAGGGTACCCACTGGCGGATTTACTACCCCCGATAACCCAGTTATTACTGCCAATTCCCGGTACATGTTTTTTGGGTTTGATCGTGTCAGTCATCAGTGCAACAAAGTCCTTTGATGGTTTTGGTATAGGTAATGGCTTAAAATCCCATTTGGTGCCAACAGGAATGATAGGATCTTCATGAAACGGGTAATCAGGGAAAAGGTCGTTTACATCCTTTGCCCCAAAACGTTTTAAGTTGTTGGTCATGGCAAACTGGTCGGAGCCCCCAGCCAGCGTTTCGGACATTAATTTAAGCAGGTAAGCGCAATTAATAGGCTTCCAATCTTCCGGGGCATAATCCAGCAGTTTAAATTCGATAGGATAATTACGTTTGCTGAGATGATGGATATAGCTGTTTACACCATCAGTATAGGCTTCTATCACCATTTTCATCACCGGGTCGCTCATCATACCCTTTACGGTATTTTCGGCACCGTAAGTCATGCCCATACGCCGGTGGTAACGGTCGATATCTAAAGCTTTCGGGCCCACAATTTCAGCTAATCTGCCCGAGGCGCTTCGGGTTTGTATATCCATTTGCCAAAGGCGGTCGCGCGCGGTTAAATATCCCTGAGTGTAATACAGGTCATGATCATTCTCGGCAAATATGTGCGGTATCCTGTGCTCATCGAATTTGATGATTACTTTCCCTTGCAGCCCATCTAATTGCAGATTTTCTTCGGGTGAAGTATTTTTGCTTTCGGCATTTTGCCAGAAACCGCTTACCGGGTTTAAAAAGCTACCGATTGGCGGAATATCGCCAAATTTAGTTTGAAGCGCCCAGATCAATAATAAAGTAACGGCCGTGGAAAGTAAAGCTTTAAAGAGTTTCATCAGGTTGAGTTAGCCATGACAAGATAAGGAAAAAGCATTTGGTGACGCCAACAAAGTTTGAAACTTTGTTCATAAACAATGCCTCCTTTCGCTGTTTGGCTAAAGCCATTATATCCTTATTGATTTGCCCGCCCCATAAATGGGACGGCAATGAATTTAATGAGATAATGAATTTTATTGCCGTTGGCTTTAGCCACCGGATGAAAAATATCCAATTAATGGCTTTAGCCAAAATATCCGAGGATGATCAACAAATAATATCATGCTTTCTGATTTTCTTGTTATTTTTAATCTATGATGGTACAGGAAATAATGGACGACCTCAAAGCTCATGGTAACGAGGGCATCAAAAAGATATTATTAAAGCATGGCGTTAAGGAGCCGTTTTTTGGAGTGAAGATAGAATACCTGAAGCCGATCCAAAAAAAGATCAAAAAAAATTATCAGTTAGCCAAAGATCTGTACGCTACAGGTAACGCAGACGCCATGTACCTGGCGGGGCTGATTGCCGATGATGCGAAAATGACTAAAGAAGATCTGCAAACCTGGGTTGAAATGGCCGTTTCCAATAATATCAGTGAGTATACGGTGCCCTGGGTAGCTGCTGAAGGTAATGTTGGTTTTGAAATGGCGTTGAAGTGGATCGATTCGCCGCGTGAGCATATTGCTGCTGCGGGCTGGTCGACCCTGAGTAACCTGGTATCGCTGAAACCTGATCAGGAATTGAATTTGCCTGCATTGAAAGCGCTATTGCATAGGTTGGTTGGCACTATCCACTCTGCCGATAGCCGTGTTAAATATACAATGAACGGCTTTGTGATCGCCTGCGGGTCTTATGTACAGGAGCTAACGAATGATGCAACGATAGCCGCTAAGGATATAGGGACGGTAACCGTTGATTTGAACGGAACATCCTGTAAAGTGCCTTCAGCTGCGGATTATATTGTGAAATCACAAGCAAGAGGATCATTAGGAAAGAAAAAGAAAACGGTGAAATGTTGACACGATTTCAGGATTAAGCGATTACTCAGGATCAGTTTTTCGAAATCTATTTAAAATCTATAAATCACGCAATCGTGTTTTCGCTTTCTTAAATTCGGAAGGGTTTTCGCCTACTATTTTATTGAATAATTTGTTGAAGTATGACAGGCTTTCAAAGCCAACAGCATAACACGTTTCAGTTATATTTTTGTCCTGCATCAGCAGGTTCTTCGCCATATCAATGCGGTATTGGTTCACAAAGTCGGTAAAGGTCATGTTGGTTTGCCGTTTGAAGTAGCGGCAAAAAGCAGGGGTGGTTAAATGCACCTTGTCCGCCACTACATTTACATCGGGTTTGCGGTTATAATGGGCATCGATATATTCATAAATAGCGCCCATCCTGATCTTATCCTTGATAAAAAACTGGATGCTGATCTGTTCATCATTTAAAATATCATATTCCTTTGAGCTTGCTAACAGATGGAATATCTCCATCAGCTCCATTAACTGTTTAAAGGAATTTAATGCCGACAGAAGCTTTAATTTCTCCGCTACTAATGTTTTTGTCTGGCCATGAAAAGCAATGCCTGAGCCTGCTTTTTTGAATAACTGATGGATCGCTGAAAGCTCGGGCGAAAGGCCAATCGCAGTGCCCAAAAAATCTTCGCGTAGCTGGATCACTACCTGGTGATAATCGTTGCGTAGGCGATAGTCGAAGTTCAAATGCGGGATATTGCTGCCGATAAATACCAGGTCACTTTGAGTATAGCCAGATATATGAGAACCTACATGGCGTATGCCGGCATCCGCCTCAACATAGACCAGTTCAAACTCGGGATGATAATGCCATAAGAAAGTGTTGCGCAGGCGGGGAGAAAACAATTTAAAGGATTTGCCCGGTTCAAATTCTACCTTCTCTAATTGTATCTCATTCATTCCTCATTGTCTATTAGATAAGTATAAAGTTAATTAATTGGTCAATACAGAGCAAATTTTGATCATTGTAAAGAATAAATGCCTCTTAAAGCTACCGTACTTTTGAATTGTAAACCAATTTAATAAACAAGAACATGGAAAATAAAACAATGGCTGCCATGACCCCAACAATGAGTCCGGCTAACGCCCATAAAGAAATACCCGGTAATCCGTCAACCGCCAAATCAAGCCAGATCAAATTAAATGACCGCAGCAATGGCGAGCCTTTGCGTGTGCTAAGCGAAGCCGACTGGAAATTCTGGGTGGATAATGGCTACGTGGTGATCAAAAATGCGGTGCCTAAAGAACAGGTGAAAAAACTGGCAGATTACTTATGGGAGTATGAAGGAAAAGATGCCAACGATGTAGAGAGTTGGTACAAAAAACCAAATGCCGAAATGCAGATGAAAGAGCTGAACAATACAGGCATGGTGGAGATATATAATCACCAGTATTTGTGGGATAACCGCCAGTACCCAAAAGTACATGCAGCTTTTGCGGATGTATGGGGAACAGAAAGGCTATGGTCAACCATTGACCGCGCCAATTTGAATTTTCCGCTTCGTCCGGGGTTTGAATATAAAGGTTTCATTCATTGGGATTACGATCCTGAAACCAAACCGCAAAATGTACAAGGCGTATTGGCACTGGCCGATCAGACTGACGAAAATATGGGTGGCTTCCAGTGCATCCCCGAGTTGTACCGAACTTATGATACCTGGAAACTGACCCAGCCGGAAGACCGCGATCATTATAAACCAGATACCACGGGCTTTGAACTGGTTAAAGTAAAAATGGAAGCCGGCGACCTGCTAATATTCAACAGCCTGGAACCGCATGGCATCCGCCCAAATACCAGCGGTAATAAAGTTAGAATAGCCCAGTATATTGCCATGATGCCGGCACAGGAAGATAATGAGGAGTTAAGGCAATGGCGCATCAACAGCTGGCAAGGCCGCGAAGCGATGCAGGGTTATGCCTTCCCCGGTGACCCGATGGAACGAGAAAAGAAAAATCCGGTAGCTGAGCTTTCGCCGCTGGGTAGAAAATTATTGGGATTGGATAGATGGTAAGACTGTCTGAACCAGGATTAAACAGATTTTCAAGATTACCATGATTATCTATTTTTTCGCTATAATCATGGTAATCCTTTAATCCTACGAATAAGGTTCAGACAATTATTTATCCTTCATGCAAACTCCAGGTATTGCCATCCGGATCTTTTACAGAGGCAAATTTGCCCCATGGAGTTTCGTCAATTGTGCCGACTGCAATACCTTTAGTTTTCAAATCTTTTATCTCGGTGTCGATACTATCTACATCAATTACGTAACCGCGGATGCAGCCGGGTTGTAATTCAGGGAACCAGGTGACCAGGGTAATGGATATTGCTTCCTGGCCGGGTAAAGCCAGTTGCACCCAATTTTGACCCGGACCAAATGGGCCTTCAGTCAATAACTTAAAGCCTAAATTTAAATAGAATTGTTTGGCTGTCTGCTGGTCGGTAACAGGGATGGAGATGATGCTGATGGATTTCATAACAATAGTGTTTATATGTAGCACTAAGGTATAAATTCACAATAGATTTTCTTAAAGATAGTAACGCGGAACTTTGCTTTTAGCTTGGTTATATAATAATTTATCCTACAATCTTAAAAATACATCCCTCCAGCTGTTCATTTATTGCTATCTGGCACGACAGGCGGCTTTGCTCATCGCTTTGGGGCATGGTATCCAGTATGTCGAGTTCCTGGTCATGAGGTGATGATAATTGTTCTGCACCTTCGAGTACCTGCACCATGCAGGTAGCGCAAAGTGCCATGCCACCACAGGTTGCCAGTATATCGTAACCGGATGCTTTTAACACTTCCATCAGGTTTAAACTAATACCTTCCGGAACCGATACGGGCAAACGCTGTCCGCCGCGGTCCTCTATTATAAAATTGATCATTGCTGTAATTCAGTTATACCGTAAACCGTGGTGTATTTAAAGCTCAATCGTTGATCGGGATACACAAATTTGAAAGCGCTTTGCGCCATTAATGCTGCCTCATGAAATCCGCAGAGTATCAGCTTAAGCTTGCCCGGATAGGTATTAATATCACCAATGGCATATACCCCTTCAATATTGGTGCTGTAATCGGTGGTATTTACTTCAATAGCCGATTTGTCAATAGCTAATCCCCAGCTTTCTATGGGGCCTAATTTGGGGCTTAACCCAAACAGCGGTACAAAATGTTCGGCATTGATAACAGATTGCCCATCGGGGCCAACGAGGGTTAGCGCTTCCAGGTGCCCTGTTCCATCAAGGGAAACCACCCTTGTTTTCAGGTACAGATCTATCTTACCGATCTTTGCCAGCTCAAAAACTTTTTCTGCTGCATCAGGCGCGCCACGGAAGGTATCACCGCGATGGATCAGCGTCACCCTTTCCGCAATATCTGCGAGGAAGATAGTCCAGTCGAGCGCCGAATCGCCGCCGCCTGCCAAAACCACATGCCTTCCCCTGAACTGCTCGGGATTTCTTACTGCATACGTTACACCTTTGCCTTCGAACTCAAGCAACCGGTCTACTTCGGGTTTGCGTGGTTCAAAGCACCCCAATCCGCCTGCGATCACTACTGCCTTGCAATTGATCTCTGTACCGTCGCTGGTAGTGATCAGCCATGTTTCATCTTCCAGCTTTTGCAAAGTTTCCACGCGTTCACCTAAAGTAAAACCTGGATGAAATGGCGCTATTTGCTCCATTAAATTATCTGCCAGTTCCTGCGCATTAATTGTGGGATAGCCGGGTATATCATAAATGGGTTTTTGCGGATATATTTCGGATAGCTGTCCGCCTACTTGCGGTAAAGAGTCGATGAGGTGGCAACGCATTTTTAACAAGCCGGCTTCAAAAACGGCAAACAAACCGGCCGGCCCGGCGCCAATGATGCCTATATCTGTAGTTATCATATTAGTTTATTAAGTTAGAATAAGTTGATTGAGTTGGATTAAGTTAGATTAAGTTAGGCTGGGCTGTTTAGGTTAAGGGAACATATTCTACTTCAACTTAATCAACCACTCACTTAATCCAACCCAATCAACTACAATTCAAGATTCATATATATTTTATTCAATATCCTTTTCAAATCCTCGTAGTCCGCTTCACTCAAACCTTCCCATGCCTTCATCCTGATGTCAGCTACTTTGGGTGATAATCCTTTCAAGAGTTGCCTGCCGTTTTTAGTCAGGTGGACAGTAAAGCTGCGCCGGTCGGTTTTATGGATCACACGCTCGGTAAGCGTTTTTTTACAAAGCAGATCCACGATGCGTGTTAGGGTAGGGTTGTCTTTACCTGTTAACTCAGCCAGTTCGGTTTGTTTGAGGTAGCGGTCGTTATCCAGGTTTTTCAACACCAGCCATTGATCAACCGTAATATTAAATTCTCCGGCTGAAAATTTTTGTTGTGCATATTGCTTTACTCTTCGTGCTGTACGGTCGAGCAGGTACGAGTAACTATCAAATTTTTTATTTGTCATACTAATTATTAGTATGACAAATTTATGAAATATTACAGATCGATTGCCATACAATTATCATTTTCAATTTTTATCATTAAAAAGCATTTTTATTTTAAATTTGAGATACGGTTACATTAAAAACTTTGATGGTAACTGGCCAATTTTTTTTTGACTGATCTGATATGAAAAAATTATTATTTTTCACAGTATGCTGCCTGGTGCTGGCATTGGGTGCGTCAGCTCAAATACCTGCTTTGGAGCGTGTGGAACCCATGTTTTGGTGGACAGGGATGAGCAATCCTAACCTGCAACTGATCGTCCACGGAAACAATATCGCCTCACGCAATGTGACGCTAAAATACAAGGGCGTGAAGCTGGTGGCGGTGCACAAAGTGGAGAATCCCAACTATTTATTTCTTGATCTGCGCATTAATTCAGCCGCATCTTCGGGAACGTTCCCGATTATTTTCAGTAAGAGTGGTGAAAAAGCACTAACCTATCAATATGAACTTAAGAAAAAAGATCGCTCGGCTAACCGCGCCCAGGGGGTAACAAATAAAGACCTGATCTACCTGGTCATGCCCGACCGATTTTCGAACGGCGATACTAAAAATGATTCTGTGCATGGGATGAGGGAAATGTCTGTTGACCGCAGCAAGATGTTTAGCCGGCACGGTGGAGACCTGCAGGGGATCATGAACCACCTAGATTATCTGAAAGACCTGGGTGTAACGGCTATCTGGCTAACGCCTGCTGTCGAGAATGACGAGCCAAGTGCTTCTTATCATGGTTATGCAGTTACCGATCATTATAAGATCGATCCGCGTTACGGTACTAACGAGCAATACAAACAGTTTGTAGATAAATGCCATGCTATGGGCATGAAGGTGGTAATGGACCTGGTGCATAACCATGCGGGAACCGAGGGCTATACCATCCGGGATATGCCGATGAAAAGTTGGGTACATCAATGGCCGAGCTATACCAAATCGAACTTCAGGGATGCAGCGGTAATGGACCCCTATGCTTCACCTGCCGACCGTAAGCAAATGCTGGATGGCTGGTTTGATAAACGCATGGCCGACATGAATGAGAATAACCCTTACCTGCAAAATTTCCTGACGCAAAACCATATCTGGTGGGTGGAATATGCCGGGGTGGATGGTTTCAGGCTGGATACTTATCCTTATAACGATCCGCAGTATATGGCCGATTGGGCCAAGAAAGTACGGGCAGAATTTCCGCGCTTATCCATTTTTGGGGAGACACTGGTTTGGTCGGCAGCTAACCAGGCATTTTTTACCGAGGGCAATACGGTGAATCGTGGGTTTGATACCCATTTACCCGGTGTAACCGATGGGGTTTGGAAAGAAGCTGTTTATGAAGCATTGAACGGAAAAGAAGGATGGACCGATGGGGTTAACCGTTTATACTCGGTAATGGCGCAGGATTTTTTGTATAAAGACGCAACAAAGAACACCATCTTTTTGGATAATCATGACATGAGCCGTTTCCTGTCGGTAGTAGGTGAGGATATGACTAAATATAAATCGGGTATGGCAATGTTAATGACGATGCGCGGTGTGCCGCAAATGTATTATGGCGATGAAGTATTGATGAAGAACCTATCTAACCCGGATGGCCTGGTTCGTGAAGATTTTCCTGGTGGCTGGCCGGGTGATAAAGACAATAAGTTTATTGCAGCCGGACGAAGTAAAAAGGAAAATGACGCTTTTAACTATGTGCGTACGCTGGCCAATTACCGTAAGACCACTACCGCATTACAAACCGGTAAAATGATGCAGTATATACCAGAGAATGGCGTGTATGTGTATTTCAGGTATGATAATTTGAAAACGGTGATGGTGGTTTATAACAGTGCCGAAAAGGAACAAAGCATTACAACAGACCGGTACGCTGAACGAATAAACGGGACATTAAAAGCCAGGAACGTGATCACGGATGATGCGCTGGAATTATCTAAGTTGACCATACCTGCCAAAGGGACTTTGGTGTTAGAACTATTACCAAATAATACACATTAATCTTATAAATTTAAAAGCTGGCAGATAGGATTTTTAACTAAATCAGACTGTCATTAACAAACAGAATGAGTACTGTAAAAGCCTGCATATTTGACCTTGACGGGGTGATCGTAGACACCGCCGTTTATCATTATAAAGCCTGGAAACGCTTAGCCAATGAGTTGGGTTTTGATTTTACCGAAGAAGATAACGAAAAGCTGAAGGGAGTGAGCCGCGTACGTTCGCTGGAGATCATACTGGAACTGGGCGGTGTACAAAAAACGGAGGCGGAGAAGGAAGAGCTTGCCACCCGCAAAAACACCTGGTATGTGGATATGATCAATAAAATGACACCCGATGAGGTGCTGCCGGGAGCAAAGGAGTTTTTACAAACCTGTATTGATGCTGGTATAAAAACGGCTTTGGGTTCGGCAAGTAAAAACTCGATGACCATACTGGAAAAGACCGGCATCACACATTTTTTTAATGCTGTGATTGATGGTAATAAGGTAAGCAAACCCAAACCCGATCCGGAAGTGTTTTTAAAAGGTGCTGAAGAATTAGGCGTACAACCCGCAGATTGCGTAGTATTTGAAGATGCTATCGCAGGTGTGGAAGCTGCCATAGCAGGCGGGATGAAAGTGGTAGGCATCGGTTCGCCGCAGGTATTAAATCAAGCAAACCTCGTGGTGAGTGGATTGGATAAAATGAGTTTGGAGAAACTGGAAAAATTATAAGCCCCACCCAACCTCTCCAGAAGGGAGGCTTTTAAATTTGAGTAATAATAATCAATAATATAATAAAAAAAATCAAAAGTCTCCCCAACAGGGGGAGATTTAGAGGGGGCAATATGAAGGACTATATCAAAGTTGATGAGTGGAAAATTATAGAAGAGGGGTTTGATCCAAAACATCATACGATATCTGAAAGTATTTTTAGCCTGGGAAATGGCCGCATGGGTCAGCGGGCTAATTTTGAAGAAGCTTATAGTGGCGAAACACTACAGGGCAATTATGTGGCCGGTGTTTATTACCCGGATAAAACCCGCGTGGGCTGGTGGAAAAACGGCTATCCCGAATATTTTGCAAAAGTATTGAATGCTGCTAACTGGATTGGTATTGATATACAAATTGGCGATGAACAGTTAGACGTGGCCAAATGTGAAGTAAGCAATTTCAGGCGCGAACTGAATATGAAAGAGGGCTATTTAAAAAGGACATTTCGCGCGAAAACAGCTAAGGGCAACGAGGTGGAAGTTGAAGCTATCCGTTTTTGCAGCATAGTGGATGATGAAACGGGAGCCATAAAATATACCATTACTCCCTTGAATTATAGCGGCGAACTGACCATTACTTCATTTATTGATGGCGATGTAATGAACAAAGATTCCAACTATGATGAAAAGTTTTGGGATGAGGTTGCCAAACAAAGCTGGAGCGATGGAGGGTATATACAACTTCGCACCAAGAAAACCGGATTTGAAGTAGCTACGGGACAGCGCTTTATAATCAGCCGAGATAATACCTTGGCTAATATAACTGCAAAAGCGGTAGAGAAGGATAAATATGTAGCCTCTGTGATTACCCTGCAGGTTACTCAAAATCAGCCTGTGACTATTATAAAATATGCTGCTAATATTTCATCGCAGAATTACCCGGCTAATACTTTGTCGGAAATATTGAAAAATACATTAGAAGTTATCAGCGGAAAAGGATTTGAGCAGATGTTAGCTGAACAGGCCGCGGCCTGGGAAAAGAAATGGCAGCATAACGATATTATCATTGAAGGAGATGCTTCGGCACAACAGGCTATACGCTTTAATATTTTCCAACTGAACCAAACCTATACAGGGGAAGACGACCGCCTGAACATTGGGCCAAAAGGGTTTACAGGTGAGAAATACGGTGGTTCCACCTATTGGGATACTGAGGCCTATTGCGTGCCTTTTTACCTCGCTACAGCTGATCCGAAAGTAACCCGCAACCTGTTGCTATACCGCTATAAGCAACTGGGTAAAGCGATAGATAATGCCAAATTGCTTGGTTTTAAAGATGGTGCGGCGCTGTACCCTATGGTAACCATGGATGGTACCGAATGCCATAACGAATGGGAGATCACCTTTGAAGAGATACACCGCAATGGCGCTATTGCCTATGCCATTTTTAACTATGAACGGTACACGGGTGATGAACAGTATTTGGTGGACTATGGTCTTGAAGTGCTGATAGGGATAGCCAGGTTTTGGTCGCAGCGGGTAAACTGGTCTGAGGATAAACAGCAATATGTGATGCTGGGAGTAACAGGGCCCAATGAATATGAAAATAACGTCAACAACAACTGGTACACCAGTACGATAGCTACATGGTGTATGAAATATACCATTGAGGTAATTGAAAAGGTGAAAGCAGCTGATCCGTCAAAATATGCTTCACTGGTGAACAAAGTGCATTTTGATGAAGAAAAGGAAACGGCCAGGTTCAGGGATATTATCGAAAAGATGTATTATGGCTATGATGAGAAACTTGGCGTGTTTTTACAGCAGGACGGTTATTTGGATAAGGACCTGACACCGGTTAAAGATCTGCCCGCTGCCGACCGCCCGCTTAACCAGAAATGGAGTTGGGACAGGATATTACGGTCGTGTTATAT
>JBEHXM010000126.1:0-13775 GCA_048498695.1 Bacteroidota bacterium | reverse complement strand
ACTCTGTCGTCGCTGCGCTCGACAGAGTGGGTAAAGATTTTAGGACAGGCTATTCGATATTTTACCCCACCCGGCCTCCCCTGAGATCAGGAGAGGGGCTTGTCACGCAGGATATAAAAGCATAAGCCGGATATTATCACTGCAAAAGTGACATTGATAATTAACTTAAATGTTTTGTAAAAAGCTGATTTCCGGGACGGAAAGAAGCTTGCATTGTCCGAATAAGACAGTATCAAATATACTGATTTCGGAGCTTTTTATCAAGCAAAAAATTGAAATAATTGAGTTTTTTTGATAAGACCGATCGAAAATTTCGGGCAAAAAATTAGCCAGGCTAAGCGTACCTGACTAATTCATTTCAATCCTCCAAAACTTAATTAACCAAAACAGACAGTATAAAAATAGCCGGTCAGCGCAGCTAATTAAACTGCTAACTATTAACATATTAACATTTTGCTTAACTAAGGACAAAAAACAACCTCCTGCTTTTTTACGGCAGGAGGTCCCCTAATTAATTATTTACTGTAGCTACGTATATTTAGTACAAAGCACAATAAATAAGGTTTTATTAAATTATAGATATTTTCAAACCATACGACAATAAAATCTATAAAAAAACCCTGTCCAAATTCTCAGACAGGGTAAGGGTCGTTTAAACTATTAGGATAGTTCCTTATAATTAAAACAACACTGCTATAATAACGCAGGGCAAATGGAATGGTTTTAATTTTTTATTTTATTCCAGATGCACAGTCAGTGGCTCGTAACGTGGCTGCATGCGTTTAATAGTTTCGGCCATACGTTTGATGAAAAGGTAATTGGTAGTGCCACCTATAACGGCGCCAACTATCGGTATCAGTCTGCCGGCAGTTTTTGAGCCCATCCTGACCATTATT
Source organism: Bacteroidota bacterium (assembly GCA_048498695.1). Classification (GTDB taxonomy): domain Bacteria; phylum Bacteroidota; class Bacteroidia; order Sphingobacteriales; family Sphingobacteriaceae; genus Mucilaginibacter. The sequence goes on along the minus strand of JBEHXM010000126.1, from coordinate 12,879 downwards.
CTTTCAGCACTGCGTTCCAGTATGTTTTTGGTGATGGCTATCCCAGCCTCCACCTGTAAGGCTGCAGCCATGATAGATAAAAATTCGTCAAAGTTGATCTGATAAGTGCCCCTGTGGTAATAAATGATCCCCAGGGTAACGCGGATCTGCTGGGTCATCATGTTCAGAAAGTCGAACGGGATGCCGATGGCCATGGTAAGCGCACCGCCGCCGCCTGATATGACGCCTGTGGTGGCCGATAACCGGGCACATTGTTCAATGAACCGTTTGAGTCCCATTTTATCAACTCCCTGCTTAACGCCGAGCTGATCAATATGGGTAAATACTTTTTTAAAAGTATCCTGTTGCAGGTCGTTAAAGCCGAGCCTGATATTTGATATTGCATTATTTAAAGTATCCATAATGGTAAATGCTGTTATTATGTTAACAGCATTTGACCATAATTGTTGCAGTTGATCATTGCCAGATTAAACGAAATGACAAATAATCAATACAAGGAACATCAGCGGAATATCCATCAGTACCAGCACATGGGCCAGCTCCTGGCTTTTGGCATCGCCCATTACAAATACGTGGTATAAATCGGTTTTAAGGTTTTTTACGAGAGTTTTCATGGCTTTGGTTATTAAATAATTATCAATCTGTATCTCAGCAGTGTGAATGTTTTTTGGCTGCTAATTATTATTTCGACCATGCAGAAATGAAAAGGTTTAAGAAGGGTGGGATTTTACTTTTTACCCCTCCCGTTTTGCCCCACCCGGCCTCCCCTGAGGTCAGGGGAGGGGTCTAACAACTCTCTCCCTGGAATCAGGGAGAGATGTCGACGGGAGTCGACAGAGTGGGTAAAAACTTAGGACAGGCTATTTGATATTTTACCCCACCCAGCCTCACCTGAGATCAGGGGAGGAGTTTTATGGCTCTCTCCCTGAACTCAGGGAGACCTGCCTGCCAGCAGGCAGGGATGTCGAGCGCAGCGATGGCAGAGTGGGTAAAAAGTTTAGGACAATCAAATTCACCCACACGTTTTATTATCACTAATCATCCTTTAATCGCCAAAAAAGAATATTTTAGCGTTGTAATACATAATTATGGCGCTTATACTGTTTATTGTTTTGATAGTGGTGATGATCGCAGTGAATGCGCGGACTATTAAGAACAGCATCCAGATCTGCAAGGGCGACTGCATCAACTCCGCTATCCTGAACGAAAAGCGGAAGCTATGGGTATATATCTCTAAAGTTGCAGAAGGGCAGGAGGCAGGGCAGCAGCGATACCCTGTTATTTATTTACTGGATGCTGAAGAACATTTCAGGAATTTTACTGAAATGATACAACAGGTAAATCCGGCTGATGGCAGCAGGATGTTCCCGGATATGATCGTGATAGGCATACCCAATACCAAACGGTCGCGCGATCTGACGCCTACGCATTTTATGTACGGGTCAAACGGAAATAAAGACCGCGATTTCAGATTATCAGGCGGGGGAGAAAAGTTTATTGAGTTTATTGAAAAGGAATTGATACCTTATGTGGATGCTACTTACCCAACTACATCATACAAGGCATTAACAGGCCACTCGCTTGGCGGTTTAACCGTGATAAATATACTGCTGAACAATACTGAACTTTTTGATGGCTACATTGCCAGCGACCCCAGTATGTGGTGGGATAATAAACTGATGCTGATCAAAGCGCAGGATGCTTTGAAGCAGCAGCGTTTTGATGGCCGGACACTATTTATGAGTATTGCCAATGATATGCTTAAGGGTATGAGCCCGGAACAGATACGCGCTGATAACAGCCCTAAAACCAATCATGTCCGCTGCATATTTGAGATGGCTGATATGCTGGATAATAATAAAGGCAATGGTCTGCGTTCTGCTTACAAATACTACGAAAAAGAAACCCATAATTCGGTGCCAAAGGTAACTAACCTGGACGGTCTGCGCTTTTTGATGGATAAGGCTTTAGTAGCCGGTGACTGAACTATTTATTAGTAAAATTCTGTTTATTATCCCTAAAAATCAATAGCTTAGTTATACAAAACTTAGCCCGTCATGAAATTTTTTTTCTCCCTGTTACTGGCAGCCGCAATAACTGCTGCCAACGCCCAAACTGTTAAAAATAACCTGGTTGTTTTAGGTAGAACGGATAGTGTTAATTCCAAAATACTCAAAGAAAACAGAAAGGTTTGGGTTTACCTGCCTTCGGGTTATGATGTAGCGCCTAAAAAAACTTATCCGGTAGTTTATTTGCTGGATGGCGATACACATTTTGCCTCGGTTGCCGGCATGATACAGCAATTAAGTGAGGTGAACGGCAATTCCAAAATGCCGCAAATGATAGTGGTGGCCATACCTAATACAGACCGTACCCGCGATCTTACCCCTACAAACTCGATGCTTGATCCGGGTGGTAAAAAAGTTGATAATTTCAAAACATCAGGCGGGGGTGAAAAATTCACCTCGTTCATTGAAAAGGAACTGATGCCGCATATCGATTCGGTTTATAAACCTGCGCCTTATAAGGTACTCATAGGCCATTCATTTGGTGGCTTAACCGTGATGAATATAATTATTAACCATACCAATATGTTTAACGCCTATATTGCCATTGACCCCAGCATGTGGTGGGATGGCCGGAAGCTGCTCACCCAGGCGGGCGAAGTATTTAAGCAGAAGAAATTTGAAGGCAGGTCATTGTTCCTGGGTATTGCCAATACCATGCCCGGCGGTATGGATACACTACAGGCACAGCGGGATACATCAGGCTCGGCTACGGGACATATCCGCTCGATACTGGCACTCAAAAATATCGCGCTGCAGAACCCGTCAAATGGCCTCAGGTTTAGTTATAAATATTACAATGACGATAGTCATGGCTCTGTACCGCTGATAACTGAATACGATGGATTACGTTTCCTGTTCAGTTTTTATGATTTCCCGGAGGGGTTTCAAAATAAGGTGATAGATAAAAATGTTAAAATTGACCTGGAAGCAGCATTCAGTGAGCATTATGCCGATGTATCCAAACACATGGGTTATACCATACTGCCACCAGAAGACATGCTGAATCAGTTAGGTTATTATTTGCTGCAGATCAATATGCCCGACCGTGCTTATGCCTTGTTCGACCTGAACGTTAAAAATTACCCAGGCAGTGCCAATGTATGGGACAGTATGGGCGATTATTACGATAACCAAAAGAATAAGGCAAAGGCCATTGAGTTTTATAAAAAGTCGCTTAAAGTGCACGAGAACGCTGATACAAGGAATAAATTGAATAAATTGGTTAAATGAAGTTGACTAAGTTGGATTGAGTTAAATGGTTGATTAAGTTTGCTACGATAAACTCAATTAAATAAGTAACATACTTAACTTAATCAACTAATTCAACCTAATCAACTCAATGCTGCATGGACTTTGACCCGATAGATGACCCGTTGAACTATAAATGGGGAATATTTTATAATAATAAGAATGATACAAGAACCGTGGTACCCAAAAGGAACCGGGCGCTGGGCTGGACGCTTAATTTTGCTAAACCTGTAAGCTATGTTTTTATGGGGATTATATTGCTAATGGCATTGACAGCTATTATTTCAGCCATATTTGTTAAGTAAAATACCTTTTGGTATATTTTTAATATATTTGTAAATGGGAAAAGCCGAACGCACCAGGGAATTCATTATTGAAAAAACCGCACCGGTATTTAACCGTAAGGGTTATGCCGGCACTTCATTAACAGATCTGACAGAAACCACCGGGTTAACAAAAGGCTCGATATATGGCAATTTCGAGAACAAGGACGAGGTAGCGCTCGCGGTTTTTGATTACAATGTTGGCCGCATGCGCCAGCGGGTGAAAGATAAGCAGAGCGAGGATACTACAGCATTAAGCAAGCTCGAAGCGTACATCAGCATTTACAGGAATGGGTTGTTCAACCCTACATTGTCTGCCGGCTGCCCTATCGTAAATACCGGTATCGAAGCTGATGATACGCATCCTGAATTAAAGAAAAAGGTGAGCGAAGCCGTGAGTAGCTGGCATCGCAGTATTTCGGCTATCATCCACCAGGGTGTCCGTTCGGGCGAATTTAAGGAAGATGTGGATGTGTCTGCATTTGCGTCACTGATGATCGCCATGATAGAAGGAGGGATAACCGTATCCAAAATATCCGGCGATACCAGTTACATCACGCAAAGCCTGGACCAACTGGAAAAGCTGATCAGCACCCAACTGAAAAAATAAACTTTACCTGTTCAATCCTTTTTCAGGAACTTGCCATTCTCGTCAAACAGCAGGTCTTTACCTTTTATTTCAGCTTCAAACAGATGACGCCCTGCCGCATCGGTAACCTTACCTGCTTCTTTTATTTTGGCACCGTTATAATTTGTTTTTACATAGGAAGCAACAGCGGGCGGCAACTGGCTAACCGGTATTGCGTCTACCTCTTCAACAAATGCACCGGCAGGAGTAAACTGTACAGAAGTATCCTCGCCTGATCTGCCTCCCCAATTGGCTTCGTAATTTCCGTTTTCTTTCTCCCAGCTTACTTTGGTGGCTTTAGGATATTTTTTTGTCAGGACTTCTTTAACTACGGCAGGTACATCTTTTGCTTTTAGGTCCTGCGCCATAACATGGCCGCACAAGGCGGTAATGAATGCGAATAAAATTGTTTTCTTCATGGCTTTTTGTTTTTTGATTCAGCCAAGTATAAGCAGCCAATTGGGATTAATTTGGTAAACTATTTGTAGAAAAACTGGATAAATAAAATAGCCGGGCATTACACCCGGCTATTTTCCCCTAACTAATATATATTGGTTCGGGCTTGCAGAGCTACTCATTATATAAAATAACTGCTGCAAACCTTATTTAATGAACTATACGGAATGAATGGATCTAATGCTACAGGGTGGTAAAATTATTTGGCCAAATGTGAATAAATATAAATGAAAAAATATTATGCATGCATAGTATTATTCATGTAATAATATATATTTGCAAAGTATAAAGCATAAAAAAAGAGAAAGTTTGGGGCCTTCTCTCTTCTTCTCAATAATTAACTGAACTCATAATTAAATCATAAAGAACGGCGTTTTTTGTTTTAGATTGATAATTAATGAATTAATACAAATATAAAGTCTATCGGGTTAACAGACTAATATTTTTTTATTATTTTGTATGTATTTTTTCAACATTTATATTAAAATACGCCATTTTTCGGTGAAAATGTTAATAACTTATGCTATCCGAACAATGTGCTGCTCAAATACCGGTCGCCACGGTCACATACAATAAACACTAAAACTCCTTCTTTTAACTCCTGTGCAAGCCTGATACTTGCTGCTGCAGCACCGCCGCTGCTCATACCGCAAAATATACCTTCTACCTTGGCCAATTGGCGCGTGGTTTCGGTTGCTTCAGCTTCAGATACATCCATCACCCTGTCTACACGTGTGGCATCAAATATTTTTGGCAGGTAAGCCTCGGGCCAGCGCCTGATGCCGGGGATGGATGAACCATCGGTAGGCTGGCAGCCCACTATCTGTACGTTTAAATTCTGTTCTTTCAAATACCTGGAGCAACCCATAATGGTGCCGGTAGTACCCATTGCACTCACAAAGTGAGTTATCTTACCCTTCGTATCGCGCCAAATCTCCGGGCCGGTGGCTTTAACGTGGGCCATGTAATTATCCGGGTTGGCAAACTGGTTCAGCTGAAAATAATCTCCGGTATCCGCTTTTTCCTGGGCATAATCGCGGCAGGCTTCAATACCGTCTATCAATGTCACCTTTCCGCCATAGGCTTCCATCACCAATGTACGCTCACGGGTGGAGTTTGCGGGCAGCACCAACTCTATCTCCAAACCAAACAGGCTGGCTATCATGGCCAGTGCAATGCCAGTATTGCCGCTGGTAGCTTCTATCAGCTTGGTGCCTGGTTTAATATCTCCGCGTTCTAAAGCGCTTCGTATCATATTGAGCGCTGCGCGGTCTTTCACACTTCCGCCGGGGTTGTTGCCTTCCAGTTTGGCGTAAACAGTTACATTAGGGTTAGGATTTAATTTCTTTAGTTCGACGAGAGGCGTATTGCCTATGAGATCAATTATACCGGCCATTTGTTTTTTATAAGTTGATTGGGTTAGATTAAGTTGATTAAGTTAGATTATGTTGGATTGAGTTGTTACAATAAAAAAACCTAATCAACCACTCACTTAATCAACTCAATCAAACATTAAAACTAATCCTTTATTTTTTCTTTCAGTAAGCTTACTTCGTGCGTGTGATACACTTTTGAGTAAGGCGGAACGGATTTGGTGAGCCATACATTACCGCCGATAATGCTTCCTTCACCAATAACGGTTCGTCCACCCAGGATGGTCGCCCCGGCATAGATTACCGCATGGTCTTCAACTGTCGGGTGGCGCTGTTTATCGGCAGGTATTTTGTTTACGCTCAGCGCACCAAGGGTTACCCCCTGGAAAAGCTTTACGTGCTTGCCAATTACACAGGTTTCGCCAATAACTACGCCTGTGCCGTGGTCGATATGGAAATATTCGTCTATTTCAGCGGCCGGGTGTATGTCGATACCTGTTTTTGAGTGTGCATATTCTGTCAGGATACGCGGTATCAATGGTATGCCCAATTGATATAATGCATGTGCCAGACGATAAAATGATATGGCATAAAAGCCGGGGTAGGCCCTGATCACCATGAACTCGCTTTTAGCGGCAGGGTCGCCATCAAATGTGGCCTGTATGTCGGTATTCAGTAATCGGTATAATTCGGGCAGCCCGTTAAAAAAGGCTTTTGCCAATTCTTCATTCTTTTCATCCAGCGTTCCGCGGGTAGCATTCAGGATATCATAAAGCCCATGTTCTAATTTTTTAAATTCAGATTCGAGCTGGTGTATAAAGGTATACAACCTGTTGGACTGTTCAGGGAACAGCAAACGTATCACCTGCAAAGCCCATTCGGCAATTTCCTTATTGGACGGTACCGCACCGGTGATTTGCTGTTTATCTAATATCTGCTGGTAGAATTCTCTATTCATTTTAATATATACTTCGAAACGGCTTTATATTTATTAAACAATTATAACTAAAAGTTGATTCAGCCGCGTCGCTTTAAAGTCACAAAGGCAGGCTGATAAACCGGTTTTTTATAAAATATTTTTGACAATGATAATGCCATGTTTCCGATCAGTAATGTGATAAAGTGCATTTAATTGGCGGAACTCAATTTTTTAACTGGTTTAAAGTTTAATTAATAGCCCTAAGAACGTATTAATGAGCTATAAAGTTACAACTTAAATAGATAGCACGGATAGAATATATCTGCTTAATAGTTAATAACTGTGGATAAAAGTCAACCTTCATTCCCCATCTGTGGAAGTACTTTCATAAGTTCAGGAAATTAATTTTAATTCTATAAAACTGTTGACATAGGGTTGTCACTGCGTTTTAGTTACTTTGAGACATAAACAAAAAAACAAACATCATGACAACTCTAACTGAATTATTATTAAAAGAATTTGACCAGGAAGCCGCTACAACCCGTAAAATGTTAGCTATTGTTCCTGAAGATAAATATGACTGGAAACCACACGAAAAAAGCATGACCATACGCCGCCTGGTTACCCATATCGCCGACTTGCCGTCGTGGGTGGAACTGGGTATACATGATGACGGGCTTGATTTTGCCACAACTGATCATAAAGAGCCGGAGATCAATAACAATAAGGAGCTGCTGGCATTTTTAGAAGAATCGTTAACCAGCGGAAGGGCCGCACTGGCCAATATTAAGCCTGAGCAATATGACGAAAAATGGACGCTGAGTAATGACGGGCAAGTTATTGCAGATATGACCAGGGCCGAGATAATCAGGATAGCATACAGCCAGACCACACATCATCGCGCACAATTAGGCGTATATCTGCGATTGCTGAACATCCCTATACCGGGAAGCTACGGGCCAAGTGCTGATGAGTTGGGGCTTTAATAAATATAAAGAAATTAGCAGGCGGGTATTGTCCCGCCTTTTTTAATATATAGAGGTTCTGAATATACTAAGGTCCTGTCAGTGTTCCGTTCCGCTCAATTGCCGCGGGGGCTGTTACTTTTGTCGCCACAAAAGTAACCAAAAAGGCTTTCAGCAGAAATGCTTCTTTGCCACACGAGGCTTTTACCCTACAGTCAGGTAAAACCACGGGCTGCAAAATGTTGCTCCACTGCGTTCGCTCAGCCTTTACTTCAGCAACTATTGCTATGCCCTTGCCACGCTCTTGGCCACCATTGTTTTGCCTGATTTCACCCGAAGCTGTTCTGCTGACCTTAAAATAATATTTTCGTTTAAAACAAAATGCGCGTTGGCCTGACAGAAAAGCGGGCCGGGTGTATGGTGGGAATGACGGTTTAGCTTTTGCAATGTGCGGAGCACTACAAAAGCGTAAGAACCGGCAGGGCGGGCAGAAGCTTTTTTCTGTCTTGATCTTTTGGTTACTTTTGGATCAAGCCAAAAGTAACAGCCTCGCGGCAATTGAGCGGACGAAACATTAATTGAACCCCAAAATCACTTCACCCTGTACAAAACACCTGCTGAAATACCGTTAAAACACGGGGTGTTTACTATTCTTATTTGCTTTAATTTAGCATTGTTGGCAATCAACAGTAATTAAAGCTCTGACCTATGGAGAACTGGGATTACTACATATCGGGTGTGTGGAAAGTGAAGCTGGGGGAGAAGGAGTACATTACAGATGTATTTCTGCACTCTACAAAAAACGGATTCGGTAAAGGTATCAAAACCAGTAAGGAGGATGTGGCGGGGCTTCTGAAAAGCGGCGCCCGGATCACGACCATTACGTGGAATTATCACCTGATACAATGGCGTTACGGTGCAGAGGTGATGTATAATGAAACGGATGGAGAAATCACTTTGCATACGCATGATGACGCCAGCATTTTTGATAAACTTGAAAGCCTGATACAAATGCAGTATATCCTTGACGATGAGCATACTGAAAGTTTAAGTCATTAATACTACCTGTTAAAAACATTGACATGAGAAATCCGTCCGCCCGGTGATCTGCTCACCGGACGGGTAGCGGAAATAAAATCTAATACTCTTATTAAATTGGTTAATTAGTGGATATGCCGGTAGCTGGGGAGCGACCGGTATTTTTTTGTTCTTTCCTGTGAATCAATACTCTACCATTTCCTCATCCACATAGCACCACAGCCAGCGCTCGCCAGGCTCGGCCGAACATGCTACCGGGTGACCCTCGGCATGGGCATGTTTGGAGGCATGACGCATGGGTGAACTATCGCAGCATAAGGTGACACCGCAGGTTTGGCAGGTGCGCAAATGAAGCCACTTGCCGTTGTTTTTTACGCATTCTTCACACACATAATCCTTGGCGTGTTTTAGTTTTTTTATGGCGGTTAAATGTTCGCAGATCTGGTCTTCCATGGGGGATAAAATTTAATAGTAAATTAAATAAAATTAATGTCATTTCGAACGGGAGTGAGAAATCTTATGCAACTTGTAAAGCGAACTGTACAAATCGTATAAGATTTCTCACCTGCGCCATAACACAGGCCATTCCCTTGCGGGTTCGAAATGACATTTAAAAGGTTACACCTCGGCCAAATATTTATGCACAAAACTAATAGCCATTGACCCTTCGCCTACGGCGGATGCTACGCGGTTCATGGCCCCGGCGCGTACGTCGCCTGCGGCAAATACACCGGGGCAACTGGTTTCAAGCAGGAAGGGATCGCGTTTTAGCTTCCATATTTTTCTGAATCCTTCGTAAGTAGTCAGGTCACGACCGGTTTCAATAAATTCCTTTTCGTTTTTGATAATGTTCAGCTGCACCCAATCGGTATATGGTTTGGCACCGATAAAAATATAAAGTGCGCCGGCATCATAAACCGTTTTTTCCTGTGTTTTAACGTTCAGGAGGGTCAGCTGCTCCAATGAGTTGTGCCCGGCAGCCTCGCATATTTCGGTGTTGCCCAGCACTTCAATATTTGGTGTCAGCCTGATCTGTTCTATCAAATAGGCCGACATGGTGGACGTCAGATCGTCCCGGCGGACGATGATATGTACCTTTTGCGCAAATTTGGACAGGTACATGGCTGCCTGCCCCGCCGAATTGCCCCCGCCGATCACAAATACATCCTTTCCCTTGCAGGCAGTAGCTTCGGTGGTGGCAGCGCCGTAATAAATACCCGCTCCGGTGAAATTATCCACGCCTTTTACTTCCAGCTTGCGATAGTCTACACCCGTGGTGATCACTACCGCACGGCTTACTATTTCGGGACCGTCATCCAAAATAATGGTTTTATAACCGTCCTTTTGTTTGATATCACTTACCGAATGCGGGGACAAAAACTCAGCCCCGAGCCTTGTAGCCTGGCTGATAGCACGGCGTGTCAGGTCGGCACCACTTAAGCCTGCCGGGAAACCCAGGTAATTCTCGATACGCGAGCTGGTACCTGCCTGTCCACCCGGTGCCCGGCGCTCTATCAAAAGTGTCTTTAATCCTTCAGATGAACCGTAAACCGCTGCTGCCAAACCAGCCGGGCCGGCCCCAATGATCACTACATCATATATCTCGTTGGTTACCTGCGGACTAAGCCCCGTTTTGTTTGCTATCTGCCTGATAGTGGGCAGACAGGAACAATCGCCATCTTCATAAATGATCACCGGCAGATCGGTATGGGTCATTTTATTTACTTCAAGCAACGTTTTGGCTTCAGGGTTACTCTCGATATCGAACCAGCGATAGGGGATAAGGTTACCCGCCAGGTAATCTTTTATCTCGTGCGATTTTGGCGAAAACTGGTACCCCACCAGCTTAATGCCCTTAAAGTCAGGTGTGTAGTGGCTCTGCCAATCATCCAGCAGATCGTTGATCACCGGGTAAAGTTTTTCTTCGGGCGGGTTCCATGGTTTGGTCAGGTAATAATCAAGCTGCACCACGTTGATGGCTTTGATGGCCGCCACGGTGTCCGAATAGGCTGTCAGCAGCACACGTTTGGCGTCAGGGTATATTTTGATGGCCCTTTGCAGAAAGTCAACACCTTCCATTTCGGGCATACGCTGATCCACCAAAAACAGGGCAACTGTATCGCTGCTGTTTTTTAGGTCGGTCAATGCCTCCAGCGCCTCGTTTGCTGATGTGGTGCTGATGATCTTATAGTCGGCATTATATTGTGATTTCAGGTCGCGGCTTATCGCTCGCAGCACCTGCTGGTCGTCATCTATGGAAAATATAATGGGTTTGTTCATGTTTTTAGTTGATTGAGTTGAATTAGTTAGATTAGTTAGATTGGGTTGATTGGGTTGAATAGGTTGGATTGGGTTAGATTAAGAGTTTACATCATAGAACAACCCCAACCAACCACTTAACTTAATCAATCCAATCAACCACTCACTTAATCAACCAACATTATCCGTCTATCGGGAAACATACAATAAACTCGGTACGCCCCGGTTCTGATTTTACTTTTATTGATCCGTTGTGCTGTTGTACTATCTTTTGTACCGTTTCAAGTCCCATTCCTGTCCCTTTTCCCATTTCTTTGGTAGTGAAAAACGGATCAAAAATTCTTGACTGTATCTCTTCAGGTATACCCGGACCATCGTCAATAATGCTAACCTTTACAAATTCCTTGTCGCGCTGGGTTTTAATGGTCAATGTGCCTTTGCCATTGGCTTCCATCGAGTCAAGGGCATTATCAATCAGGTTGGTCCACACCTGGTTTAGCTCGCCTATCATTGCCTTAACGGGAGGCAGGGTTTCGTCAAATTCCTTAATCACGGTTATGTTTGCCTTTTTGATCTTGTAGATCAGCATCTGGAAGGTGTTTTTTATGCCGAAACGGATATCCGCATATTGTTTTTCCTGCCCCTGGTCCATGTGGGTATAGTTTTTTACCGAGGTGACCAGGTTGGCGATGCGCCTGGCTGATTCGCCTATATCCTGCACCATTCTGTCGGTAACCAGCAGCGTATTCATCCAGTTAAACACCGGCGACAAAAACTGGTGCGGAATATGCTTTTGGAAAGACCGGATATCATCAGGCTCAAATCCAAATTCCACAAAGTTCTCGGGCAATTCGGGCAGGTATATCATTCCCATTTCATCAAACAGGTCGGTCAGTTCATCTTCTTTATCGGCACGTTGCCTGATGGTGAGATTAACATCCTTGCGTTCTGTCAGAAACCGAAAAAATTCATTGGTTACTGCGTCTACATGCTCCGGCTCCATCCTGATAGCGATCATCGACTTGAAACTCGATGGCTCCATCTGCAAATGCGCCAGCAGCGATTCAGAATCACGCACAATGGCTGATGCCGGGTTGTTCAGTTCATGCGTTAACCCTGCCGAAAGCTTACCTAAGGCCAGCATCTTTTCGTTCTGCTGCTGCAAGGCTGTAAAAGTGCGTACCCGGTTGGTCATTACATGCACCAGGGCTTGCGTAAGCTCAAAATGATTTTTGATCATTTCCGGAGCCTTCTCTTTTGGAAAGATCATCAGTTGGGATGCGCCTACCGACACCGAATACCCCGTACCCATTTTTGCCCTTGAATAGGGCAGGTAGCCACTGATCTCGCCTTGCTTAAAATCTCCAATTTCGCGCTTTACGCCGCCAATAGGCAAGTACAGGCGCACTTTGCCGCTGATAATAAAGTAAGTATACTTAATAGGGTTGCCGGGTTCGGCCAATACCTCGCCGTCAGCAAATTCCAGGCAATCACTTTGGTCTACCCGCCGATGTCCCGCTGCAGATCACCATCACCGTCAATGGCCGCGAAACAACCAGCACGATCCAACCCGACCAAAGGGCCTCGATAGAAGCGCCGGT
>JBEHXM010000125.1:0-13860 GCA_048498695.1 Bacteroidota bacterium | reverse complement strand
CCATCGCCGATGTTGATGGAAACGGAACACTTGACCTGATTGCGGGTAATAACGGGACAAATAGCAAAATCAGGGCTGACAAAGATCATCCGGCTAAACTATATGTAAGCGATTTTGATAATAACGGGCGCGAAGAGTGCATCCCTGTTTACTACAAGTCGGATAGTAAAGCTTACCCATTTAACTTGTATGGTGATATGATGGGGGAACTGCCGGCATTAAAGAAGAAATTTTTAAGATATAAACAATACGCCGGCAAAGGCATTGATGAAATATTTACCAGCGATCAACTGGAAAAAGCGGAGGTGCATACGGTTGATCAGACCCAAACCTGCGTGTTTTATAACAACGGCAAGGGGGATTTTACAATGGTGCCATTGCCTGTACGTGCACAGTTCTCCCCGGTATTTGGGGCTTTGGTATTTGACATTAATGGTGATAATAAGAAGGACATTTTCCTGGGCGGTAATTTTTATGGATTAAAGCCTGAAGTAGGCAGATATGATGCGAGTTACGGTGTGACCATGATTGGTGATAAAAACCATCATTTTACTTATGCTGAACCTGTAGCAACCGGTCTGTCAATAACCGGCGAAGTAAGGGATATAAAAGAGATCACAACCACCAGGGGGAAATACATTATTATTGCCCGCAACAATGAATCAATTCAGATATTTAAAAGGTCCGTTCCAAATTAACAACTTGCTGAAGCAAAGTAAATAGTATCCTATTTAAATTAATCATTGTAACCATCAAACTTTGCTGTTCGATCCTGAACTGGCAGAGCTATTTGTACCTCAACTCTTCCAGTCGTCTTTGTTTAGTAAAGTGTCACTATTTGTCGTCTTAAATTTCATTGTGTAAAAATGACGTAATGAAACTTGGAAATGTTAAAGTATTCCTATATTTTTATTGTGTCGAAAAGACATAATAATAGGATACGATCAAAAATTCAGCAAATTGTAAGGTTTGAAAATTGAACTCTTCCAATTACGGATGAAGAGTATTGCTGTGTTATGTAAAAATCATGTGTATCTCAACCGAAATAAATAAAGAATTATAATTTTATAAAAACCAATAAACCACATAAAACTATAGCCATGTCAAACAGAAGGAAGTTTTTGCAACAGTCAGGCACATTAGCTTTAGCGAGCTTAATGTTGCCAAAACTTAGTAATGCCAGTGATTTTTTTAGTAAAAGCGCAGCCCCGCCACCCGGCCTGCAACTATACACTCTCGGAGGCCTGATGACCTCTGATACTAAAGGAACCCTGCAAAAGCTGGCGGCTATTGGCTACAAGGAATTGGAAAGTGCAGGTTCGGGGAAAGGTACTGTTTACAATGTAAAGGTGAAGGAATTTGCCGCTATGGTAAAAGATATGGGTATGCATTGGCGGTCGGCACATGTGGGGGGCGTAGTTTTCACCATGGAGCAAATCATGAAGATGGCTAAAACGAAGGAAGACACCGCCAGGATACAAAAGATGGCGCCAATGATTGCTAAGATGCCCAAGATCAGCCTGAAGGACAATGCACAGGAATTGGCGGATGATGCTGCCGAAGGCGGTTTGAGCTACCTGGTTTGCTCATCTATACCTGTAAGCACTATGGATGAAATAAAAATTGCCGTGGATGTTTTTAATAAAGCCGGCGAAGCCTGTAAGAAAAATGGCGTCCAGTTTGCCTATCACAATCACGTAACGGAATTTGATACCATAGATGGCACACGGCCATTTGATTACATTCTGAACAATACGGACAAGGATATGGTAAAAATGGAACTTGACCTGGCATGGGCTACCAAAGCAAAGCAAGATCCTGTTGAGCTGTTTAAATTGCATCCGGGCAGGTATCCCTTGTGGCATGTGAAAGATCTTGATAAGCAAACAATGAACCCTGCCGAAGTTGGATCGGGTGTTGTTGATTTTAAACGCATTTTTGATAATGCAAAGGAATCTGGCATGAAATATTATTTTGTAGAGCAGGACGGCGCGCCGCAGCCATTACAAAATGTAGCTAACAGCTATAACTATTTAAATAAGATGCTGAAAGGCTGAATTAAGCTTTGAGATAATTCTTTAACCAATTATAATCCTATCCAAAAATATGTCACATTTTTTAGTAAAACAGCCATTTAATTTAAAGGCTAAGGCCTTTATTTTGACTTTTGCCTGCGTTATGTTTTTTTCATGTAAACAAAAACAAAGCGCTGATAATGCCGCAAAACCAGACGATAACCGGTTTACGCCGGTCGTGCTGACTCAAACCGGTGATTTTGATGAGCCAATGAACTTTGAAGTAACAAAAGATGGCCGCGTTTTTGTTAATGAGCGCAAAGGCGTTTTAAAAGTGTATGATCCGATAACCAAAACAGTAAAGGTGGTAGGCACCATCCCGGTAAATACCAAGTATACCAGCGCCGAAGGGGTAGTTACAGAAGCCGAAGAAGGATTTATGGGTTTTACACTCGATCCTGATTTTGATCAGAATAATTATGCCTATCTTTTCTATGCACATCCTACCGAGAAGAAAGATGTATTGAGCCGCTGGGAAATAAAGGATGATAAGTTGGTCCAGGGATCTGAGAAAGTGCTGCTGGAGTTTTCAACACAGCGCGAAGTATGCTGCCACACAGGCGGCGGCATGACCTGGGACAAGGAGAAGGATCTTTACATTACCATTGGCAACAATACAGGCAATGTGGCCGACAAATCTCAAACCGATGAACGGCCAAATCGTACCAGCTGGGATGATCAG
The DNA here is from genome assembly GCA_048498695.1 of Bacteroidota bacterium. Lineage (GTDB taxonomy): Bacteria > Bacteroidota > Bacteroidia > Sphingobacteriales > Sphingobacteriaceae > Mucilaginibacter. Next base: position 11,103 of record JBEHXM010000125.1, on the reverse strand, counting down.
CGCGGAAGCGGCAATACCAATGATCTGCGCGGTAAAATTCTTCGTATCCATCCGGAAAAAGATGGAGGCTATAGTATTCCCGATGGAAATTTATTTCCGAAAGGAACGCCCAAAACAAGGGCCGAGATCTATGTTATGGGTGACCGCAATCCGTGGAGGCCATCAATTGACAGTAAAACCGGCTGGTTATACTGGGGCGAGGTTGGACCTGATGCCAACGAGGACACCAAAACAACGCGGACAGGTAAGGATGAGTTGAACCAGGCGCGTAAAGCGGGTAATTTTGGATGGCCTTATTTTATTGGTGAAAATGTCGGGTATCCTTACTATGACTATACCAACAACACTGTACACCCACCTAAAGATCCCAATAAACCTATTAACAATTCAGTAAATAATACCGGCCTTAAGGAACTCCCGCCGGCGCAGCCTGCCTTTATATCATACCCTTATGGCGTATCGGATAAATTTCCGCTTGTAGGTACCGGAGCCCGCTGTGCAGTAGGGGGGCCTATTTATCACCAGGCGAATTTTACCGGCGCCAAGCGCCCTTTCCCGGAATACTATGAAGGAAAATGGCTTGCCGCTGATCTGTCCCGCGGCTGGATCATGTCTATCAGCATGGATGAGAATGGCAATTATAAAAGCATGGAAAGATTTTTACCGGATTACCAACCTATCGAGCCCATTGATATGAAATTTGGTCCGGATGGTGATCTGTATGTCCTTGAATATGGCAGTAACTGGTTTAGAAAAAGTGATAATGCCAAACTCGTACGCATTGAATATAACAGCGGGAACCGAACCCCTATTGTCCAGGCATCATCAGATGTAAATGGCGGTACAGTTCCGCTAAAGGTGAACCTTTCCTCTGCTGGAACAAAAGACTACGATGGCGACCAATTACAATATGAATGGAAAGTGACACCTGCTGCAGGTGGTGCGGCACAAACATTTAAAGAGGCTAACCCGGTGGTAACCCTCGATAAGGCGGGGGTATACCAAGCAACGCTTACTGTTTCTGATCCATCCGGAGCTAAGAACAGCAAATCACTGAGTATCATCGCGGGCAATGAACCTCCAAAAGTTTCATTAACAGTTGCGGGGAATAAAACATTCTTCTTTACCGACAAACCCATCAGTTATACCGTAGCCGTATCTGATAAGGAAGATGGCAAAGTTGATCCCAAACAGGTGGCCGTAAGCATTGATTATGCTTCGGAAGGGTTTGATATGGCTGAAATAACACAGAAACAACGCAGCGTTGATGCATCTACCCGCTTTGCGGTGGCCGCAGCCTTAATGGCGAAGAGTGACTGTAATAACTGCCATCATGTCGATACGAAGTCGGTTGGGCCAATGTTTACAGAGATAGCTGATAAATATAAAACCAAATTTGCGTGGGCACTTGACAGCTTGCCAAAGAAAATACGCAAGGGTGGTTCAGGTGTTTGGGGAACGGTAAATATGCCGGCACATCCTGCAATCAGCATAGCCGATGCCCGCAACATTGTGAATTATATATTAAGCTCTAAGGACAAAAATATCAGCACACTTCCACTGGCAGGCAACTACCAGGAGAAAATTCCAGCTGAAGATAATGGCAAAGGCTCGATCATCGTCCGCGCAGCCTACACAGATAAAGGCGCAGCCCCGATACCGCCATTAACAAGCGAAAGCACTGTAGTTTTGCGGAGCCCGCAGCTCAGTCCGGGTTCGGCTGATGTGCTGAAGAACGCAGAGAAAAAAATGCAGGCGATGTTTGCTGTTTCGTTAAATGTAGAGCCGAAATCAAATGGTTACATTGGTTATAAAAACATTGATCTGAGCGGCGTTCAGCAAATAGCCCTAAGCGCAACAGCTAACCCTTCTCAGGGTTTTGCGGGAGGCATTGTTGAAGTGCACCTTGACCAACCAGAGGGCGAATTACTGGGCCAGGCGGAAATAAAACCGGTGAACCCGTTTGCGGCGTTAATGAGTGCAGCAAACGCCACTCAAAATAATGGTGGGGGCAAATCTGGCGCTAAACCTGCCGCCGCCAAGCCTGCAGGACCTGCAAAGGCAGGAGCCGGACAAGCCAAACGTAAAGGCTTTGACATGGGAAGCCTGGCAAAGCTGATGGCTGGCATGGCAACAAAAATTGATATAAAAGACATAAGTGGCAAGCACGATGTTTATTTTGTATTCAAAAATACTGCGGCAAAAGCGGCCCAACCGCTGATGTCAGTATCAAACATCGAATTAAGGGATGTTAAAGCTCCTGCTGTAATCCCCGGCTCTAAATAAAATATAAACACTCTTAAACAGTGAATGCGATACTTATTGCATTCACTGTTCTTTTAATATGAAAAAAATAACCCTTCTAATCTTTCTGCTGACACTATTTTATTCAGCTTTTGCGCAGTCCGGCGCTAATTTATCCGGTACCGTCACCAATTCTGCGAATCAACCTGTCATTGGGGCTACGATCAGCCTTTTAAATACCAATTATAGTACTACTTCGGACAAAAACGGGGCATATAGCTTTAGCCGGATACCTGAAGGGAGATATATATTGCATGTTACAAGTGTTGCTTTCGCAGCAATCAGTCGTGAGGTGATTTTGACTTCCCAAAACCAAAAACTGGATTTACAGCTTACCGAAACCAGTAAACGCCTGGATGAAGTGGTGGTTACTGCTAACAAACGAGAGGAAGAAGTGCAAAAAGTCCCTGTAAGCATTACAACGTTATCGGCCAGCCAGGTAAGAGATTACAAGGTGTGGAACCTGAAGGACATTACAGCTATTTCCCCCAATCTTTATTCGGCCAGCCCAGGCGACAACCGCAACGTAACCGGCATCAGGGGTATCGTAACCACCTCGTATGACCCTGCTGTTACTACCTACATTGATGGGGTGAGCCAGTTTAGCCTGGATACCTATATCCCACAGCTTTTTGATGTGGAGCGGGTTGAGGTACTACGCGGACCGCAGGGCACTTTGTACGGCAGAAATGCCATGGGGGGAGTCATCAATGTGATCACCAAACAGCCCACAAACCAATTAGGCGGCTTTGCCGAATTGAATTTTGGTAACTATGGCCAACAGCGCTATAGCATTGGGTTAAGTGGCGCTTTAATAAAGGATAAATTATTTTTTGGCATTGCCGGGCTTTATAATGGGTTTAATGGGTACTATACCAACCTGTTCAATAATACTAAACTGGACAAGCAGCATGCTTTTTTAGGAAACTATTTTTTGAAATACCTTGCTACCGATAAGTTATCATTCACTTTAAATGTGAAGAATTATGCAAACCGCAATAATGGCCCATTTGCCTTGTCAGGTACCCCGGAAGATGCGTTAGCAGAGCCTTTTAAGGTAAATCAGAATGCTACGACCACGATGATCGATAACATTTTTAATGCTTCGCTCGCGGCAAATTATACCGGGCGCGATTTCAACTTTAGTTCCATCAGCACTTACCAGGAAAATTACCGTTATTATACCAAACCGATTGACGGTGATTTTTCATCGCTGGATGCGGTATCCGTGATCAATAATTACGGTCCGGCATTCAATAAGGTAAAAGTAGGCACACAGGAGTTTAAGTTTTCTTCCCCGGCTTCGGCATCTGACTGGAAATGGACCACAGGTGTTTATGGATTTTACCGATATGCTCCTACTAAAACAGGGAACCATTTTGGTGAAGACGCAGCTGCGGTTGGTTCACCGCTTACAGATTTTGCCAGTATAAATACCAATATTGAACGCAACTACGGTGGTGCCGTTTATGGGCAGATCGTTTATTCAATTGATAAACAATGGGATATTACAGCAGGACTGCGTTATGATTATGAACATAAAAAAGAAGAAATAAAAGGCGAATTCCAACCGGATGGGGGCGATGCTTCTGTAACGCAAAATGACACTTCATCTACTGCAAGTTTTCACGCTATTACCCCTAAGATCAGCCTGGCTTATCATATAACCGATGACAATAACTTTTATGCCAGTTATAGCCGTGGCTTCCGTGCGGGAGGTATCAGTCAGCTTTCATCCGATCCTTCGCAGCCGCCTTTATTCGCATTTAAACCGGAGTACAGCGACAACTATGAGATCGGTTCAAAAAATACCCTTTTCAATAGCCGGCTGCGTGTAAATGTAGCATTGTTTTACAGCGCAGTTAATAATGCCCAGGTACCAACACTTGACATTTCCGATCTTTTGGTGGTTACTAAAAATGCCGGTAAGCTTAACAGTAAAGGTGCTGAAGCGGAAATAGCGGCAACATTGTTAAAGGGGCTCGATGTATTCTATAACTTCGGTTATACCCATGCAAGATATACTTCACTTGTGGTGCCGAATAGCGATAGCACATCGGTCAACCTGAAGGGGAACCACCAGGTATATACGCCGGATGTAACTTCGATGTTGGCCCTGCAATATGGATACGCGGTAAATAAAGATGTTAAATTGGTAGCGCGAGGCGAATGGCGCTACCTCGGCGATCAGTATTTCGACCTCGCTAACCAGATCGAACAAAAGGGGTACAGCACCTTTAATGCGCGATTGGGTGTGAGCACCAAACAATTTGAGGTATTTGTTTGGGGTAGTAATTTAGCCGATAAACATTACATCGATTATGCTTACGATTTCGGTGCTTCCCATTTAGGGAATCCGCGAACCTATGGATTAACCCTGAGGACCCATTTTTAATGAGATTTATTGAGACGATAAGGAACAGTCTGCGGAAGATTAAGTGCATGTTTTGGAGTAGGCATTCTCAATATTGAAACAATATAATTGTTGCAATACTAAACTAATAAAGAAGCCCTACAGCATTACTGTAGGGCTTCTTTGTGACCCCGCTGAGGCTCGAACTCAGGACCCACAGATTAAGAGTCTGTTGCTCTACCAACTGAGCTACGGAGTCAACTATTGTTTTTTGGTTGGCAAATAAACGGATTTTTTTTCAAAATAGTGACTAGGTATCAGTGATTAGTTAACAGTTTTTCCTGATCTCTGATACCCGGTCACTAATCACTAAACCAATGAGTACATCTCGTCCCGTTGTTTTTGTACGGCATCACTTTCGATATACTCATCATACGTCATCAGTTTATCAATTAAACCGCCGGGGGTAAGCTCAATAATACGGTTGGCAACGGTTGAGGTAAGCTCATGGTCGCGCGAAGTAAACAATATGGTTCCGCGGAAATCCTTCATGCCATTGTTTAAGGCGGTTATCGATTCCAGGTCGAGGTGATTGGTGGGTTCATCAAACATTAACAGGTTGGCTGATTGCAGCATCATACGACTAAACATACAGCGCATTTTTTCGCCACCCGAAAGCACACTGCTTTTCTTAAGCACCTCTTCGCCAGAGAACAGCATCCGCCCCAGGAAGCCGCGGATAAACTGGTCATCCTTTTCGCCGGGTGAATACTCGCGCAGCCAGTCGATCAGGTTATCATCTTTGCCTTTGAAGTATTCGGCGTTATCAATCGGAATATCAGCAGGGTTGATGGTCACACCCCATTTAAACTCACCTTTGTAGTCTTTATCGCGCCCGGTTAAAATATTATAGAATGCGGTGGTAGCTAAGCTGTTTTGCGATAAAATGGCTATTTTATCACCCTTATTTACAAGCAAACGGATATTGTCAAATAGCACTTCACCATTTAATGATTTGCTTAGGTTCTCCACCTGCAATATCTGGTCGCCGGCCTCGCGGCCCTGGTTATTAAAGATGATGCCCGGGTATTTACGGTTTGAAGGCTGTATCTCGTCCAGGTTGATCTTATCCAATGCTTTTTTACGACTGGTGGCTTGTTTTGATTTTGATGCATTGGCGCTGAACCTACGGATAAACTCCTGCAATTCCTTAACACGGTCTTCAGCTTTTTTATTCTGATCGGCACGTTGTTTTAACGCCAATTGGCTCGACTCGTACCAGAAGGTGTAATTACCGGTATAGATGGTCATCTTGGCAAAGTCAATATCGACTACGTGTGTACAAACTGTATCCAAAAAGTGCCTGTCGTGCGATACCACCAAAACGATAGCTTCGTAACCGGCTAAAAAGTCTTCCAGCCAGCTAACGGTATGAATATCAAGGTCGTTGGTAGGCTCATCGAGCAATAATATGTCGGGTTTGCCAAAAAGTGCCTGAGCCAACAACACACGTACTTTTTGGGTATTATCAAGGTCCTTTACCAGCTGATAATGAAATTCTTCTTTTATACCAAGGTTACTCAGCAGGGTAGCGGCGTTACTTTCAGCGTTCCAGCCATCCATTTCGGCAAAAAGGTTTTCCAGTTCCCCGGCACGTTCACCATCGGCATCACTGAAATCTTCTTTCAGATAGATGGCGTCTTTTTCCTTCATTACAGCATACATTTCTTTGTGCCCCATCATCACAGCTTCGATCACCGTAAACTCGTCAAAAGCGTAGTGATTCTGACTTAATACAGCCATCCTTTCACCTGGGGTAAAGCTTACTGAGCCGCTTGTTGGGTCAACCTCTCCAGAAAGTATTTTCAGGAAAGTAGACTTACCGGCACCGTTAGCACCAATAATACCATAGCAATTGCCCTGGGTGAATTTTAAGTTGACTTCTTCGAAAAGTGTACGCTTGCCGTAGCGTAAAGAAAGATTAGATACCGTTATCATGCTGCCCAGTAATTTGCCGCAAAATTACGCTAAATAAGGCGAATTTCATTAGATACAGCTACTTATATTGTTAATGCTGTGTAGATTTTGGTTTAAATACTGAAACCGGCAAAGTGTTTATTTCAAACATTTATTAATTATATAAACCCAGTCCAGGTAACTGAAATACATGAATTGAAAGACTTATCAACATGTTAAACACGTCACTGTTAGTTAATTATACTTGTTTTAATACCAGCCTTTTACTATATTTAAAAATCAGTACCCTAATTATGATAGTTTTAGTCGTGGTGTTATTTGCCATTAATATTGCCGTTGTGGTGCGGCATTTAAGGCTTAAAAGAAATTATTGACTTATAGCTAAGAAAAAATTCTGGCTAAGCTTTGTGTCTCGTGATCCGCCAATTTTTGGAGCGGACCGCTTGCAAGCATCTTCATCATCATACTCAGGTCGGCAGCTATGCTGAATATCACCGTAGCAGTATTGCCAATGGTTGTTAAGCTCCATTTTAATTCAAGTGCAAATGGCGGTTTATCAGAAGGGATGATCCTTATTTGACTGTTTACTGATCTGTTTTCAACTTTAAGTGCAATTGAACCCATGTTGGGAATGCTGAAACGGGCCTCATCGGTGGTTGACGACCAGTTCTGAATATTATCAGGCATTAATTGCTGGTGATTATTCATGTCAGCCAAAAACTGATAAACCTCCTCTATTGGTCTATTGATGATGGTTCTGCTTTCAAAAACGGTCATTTGATAGAATTTACTGGCCCCAGGTAGAAGGGGAGATGCGCCATTTTCTTAATATCTCGCTTTCAGCAGAAGAGATATAATTATTTTCTTCAGCATACTTTAATAGCGCATTATAATTGGATAACGTAAAAAATTTGCAGTTGGCTTCCTTAAAGTTTTTAACTGCCTGATCAAATCCGTAGCTAAATATGGCTGCCAAACCTGCAACTTCACAGCCGGCCGCCCTTAAGGCTTCTACTGCCTGCAGGCTGCTTTTACCGGTCGAGATCAGGTCCTCAATTACAACAACCCTTTTGCCCGGAACTACTTCGCCCTCTATCATACTTCCGGTACCGTGATCTTTCGGTTTTGACCTTACATAAATAAAGGGCAATCCTAATTCCTGGGCTACTAACGCACCTTGTGGAATTCCGGCTGTGGCCACACCCGCAATACATCCCACAGCGCCAAATTCTTCCTGTATAATAACAGTTAGCTGTTGCCTGATATATGTGCGTATGGTAGGATGAGAAAGTGTAACACGATTATCGCAATAAATCGGCGACTTCCACCCAGAGGCCCATGTAAAAGGATTGTCAGGTTGTAATTTAATTGCTTTAATTTGCAGCAGGAACTCTGCTACCTGTTGTTCGATCTCAGTTTTATTAAACATGGCCCAAAAGTACAGAATTTATATTAACGAAAAAGTGATACTTGTTACCGAATCGGTGCCCAAAAACGTGGAAATGTATCAAAAAATTGATCCCCAGGATTTTGATCTGAAAACATTTTACAATCAATATAACGGTCAGCCCGGCGGTAAATTATTCTACCTGCTTTGTATCAATGCCAAGGAATATCTGAAGCAGATAAGAAAAAGTATGACTGTAATAGATGCCGGCGGAGGCATGGTGAAAAATACAAAGGGCGAGTATCTTTTTATTTACCGCAATGATAAATGGGACCTCCCGAAAGGAAAAATTGAAAAGGGAGAAGGCAAGCGTGAAGGTGCGGTGCGAGAAGTGGAGGAAGAGTGCGGTATAACCGTAAATGAAATTGGCGAACGCATTTGCAAAACCTATCACACCTATACCTATAAGGGCGAGGTGGTATTGAAACGAACCTACTGGTACCTGATGGATTATAAAGGCGTGGAAAAATTAAAACCGCAAAGAGAAGAGGGTATAACGGATGTTCAATGGTTTAAAAAAGCACAAATAGATACTATTGTAAAAAATACCTTTCCCTCAATTATGGATGTACTGGCAAAAATGGACCTGTTTAAAGATAAGCCAGCGCCTCTTTCGGAATAAACTGGCTTACATCGCCGTTATATCGCAATATTTCGCGCACGATGGTAGAACTGATAGACGAGTAGCCCGGCTTGCTCACAATAAAGATACTTTCAATATCAGGTGCAAGTGAATGGTTCATTTGAGCGATAGCCTTCTCATACTCAAAATCGGATACGGTCCGTATCCCCCTGATCATGTAGCTGGCGCCAATGCTTTTACAAAACGCAACGGTTAGTCCATCATAGGCAACTACGTGTATTTTGGGCTCGTGCCCAAACACAGCCCTAAGCATTTTCTCCCGCTGTTCGATACTCAACAACCCTTTTTTTGAGCTGTTGTCTCCAATACCTATATATAATTTGTCGAAAAGTCCTATGGAGCGTTTGATAATATCCACATGGGCCTTGGTAACCGGGTCGAATGACCCCGGGAAGAGCGCTATATTCATAATTACTTAAGTACTTGCCGTATCAAAAGTAATAATCATTCGCAATAAAAGGGCGTTTAATTTCCTGTTATATCTTCAAGTTTATAATAAACTTTTAGGCCCAGTTCAGTCGCTAATTTTACATCATTATCAGCACCTGCCGAGGCACCTTCTATTCGCAAAACGGCATCGCATTTCGGTATCAAACGGTGCGCTACAGGATATGATATTTCCTGGTAGATATCATCGCCCGGTTTTTTTGAGCCGGCTACACGTAACAGGGGCAATGCCAGCCATTCGCCGATCAAAGGGATATGCCCGGCCCTGAATAGCGCAAGCGCTGTTTCGCCCAGGCGGTCCAGGTTTTGCTGCAACAGTACCGGGTTGTCATAAGTGCCCGACCGGTAAGGGCCCGCAACCAGTATGGTCATTTGTTTTTTATTCATGATATGATTTTATTGAGTTGTGCGTATTGTAAAAGCATAATGGTTTTGGCGTCCTTTATCTCACCAGTGGTTATCATATCCAGGGCTTTGCTGAAAGGCAGTTCAAGCACCTCGATATTTTCACTCTCCTCGTGAACGCCGCCGCCATCGCTTACTTTCATTTCTTTGGCATATTCAGCTATAAAAAAGTACAGTATCTCGGTTACAGAGCCGGGCGACATGTAAGCTTCAAACACTTTTTTTACATCCGAAACTTTGTAGCCGGTTTCTTCTTCCGTTTCCCGTTTAATGCATTCTTCGGGGTTATCCATATCGAGCAGCCCGGCGCAGCATTCGATCAATAATCCGCTTTCGTTGCCATTGAGATAGGTGGGCATGCGGAATTGTCGGGTTAGTATGACTGTCTGGCTACTCCTGTTATATAAAAGTATGGTTGCGCCATTACCACGGTCGTAAGCCTCGCGGCTTTGAATGCCGACTGCGCCATCTTTATCGGTAGTTTGATAAGTTATTTTTCTTAAAGTGTACCAGTTATCCGATAATACTTCTGATTTGATGATTTTTATATTGTTCAAAATATTAAATGATCATTTTTGATTAATTATGATTATTTTTGAACAAATAAAGAGATAAAAAATGAACTTTCAAAAAAGAAAGCAAATAATTCTGGAAAAACTGAACCTCGCAGGCGAGGTGGATATCAAATTGTTAGCTGCAGAACTGGATATTTCAGAGATAACCATGCGGCGCGATCTGAATCAATTGGCTGCCGATGGTCTGCTTTATCGCACGCACGGCGGTGCCATGAAAGTTGATCCGTTGCAGGTGCCGCATGATTTTATAAATAAAGCCGCAAAGAATGTCGAAGAAAAAGACAAAATATGCCGGGCTGCGGCCAAAGAGATCAATGATGGGGATATTATTTTTATGGATTGCGGCAGTACGGTTTTCAGGTTGTGCCAGTTTATTAAAAGCAAAAGGATTAAAGTGATCACTAATTCACTACCAGTAATTTATGAGCTGCAAAACAGCCTGGTATCGCTAAATATCATAGGCGGCGAGTTTAATACTGAACGGCAGGCGGTACATGGTAAAATTGCCGACGAGCACATTGCCAGGTACAGGGCAACTAAAGCGTTCTTAGGGGTTGATGGTGTTTCGCGGAATGGACTATTTGCCAATAGCGAACTGGAAGCCGACATCACCCAGGCTTTTGCTGCTAACAGTGCAAAAACTTATTTATTATGTGATAGTAGTAAAATTGGGAAGGAGACCTATTTGAATTTTGGAAAATTAAATATGATCAACGCAATCATAACAAATTCAAAATCAGATGAATTAGGCTATTTTAAAAAACAAGGAGTTGAGGTAATTTGTGTTTAATATAGCATATCATATTTAATACCGAAATCTAAATAAAATCTATTATCTCATAATTACCAAACGTTCCTATGGAACGTGAAAGATATATTCTTTTCTTTCTACCGACCAGTCGTCCCGATGGGACGGGTTTCACTCCATAATCGTCCCATCGGGACGACTGGT